>NZ_JAUBTK010000031.1:69960-73362 GCF_036702455.1 Microcoleus sp. D2_18a_D3 | reverse complement strand
TTTGGCGAACCTTAGCAATGATGTTAGAGTCTAGAATACATAGATAATGTTTTTTGTCAATGCGTAAGTCCTATTTTAGATTTGAGATTGAGATAATTTATATCGAACTTAGCATCAGCGAGATTTGCCCCTCTGAACGAAGTACCCTCAGCATTTCCAATTTCTCGAACAATCGCCGAGAAAGACACAAACGCAAACCAAAGATACAGCAGCGACAGCAAACCGAAACACATACCCCAAAACAGGTTGTGAGTGCTCAGAAAAGCGCTCGCCGTTGCACTGAACAAAAAAGCCGCTGCGTAAGTCGCCACACTTCCAGCCGATGAGATCGCCACCTGTGCAAATTGGCTACGAATCCGGGAATTCACAAAAAACATTAACACCCCGCCGATCGACATTCCAGCAAGAGCAGCCTGGGAATTATTATTAGTTGCAGTCCCAGCATAGAAAAATCCCAACAAAGCTCCTGATAGAATAGCAGAAATTGTTCGTGCCCATCTACCCGCTTTTGAGGTTTTTGGCTGTTTGCTGGCGATCGCCGAAGCGAAACCAGCAGCGCTCAAAACCCCGTACAGCAAGAGAACAAAAGGCCAACTGCCAGAGCCCGGTATTTGTCCTTGAGTTCCCAAAATCAGTCGAGTCAGAACATCGCCCACAACCAAACAAATCGCGATCGCCCCAGCACTCAAAACAGCTATCTGTCGCCGAGAAAGCCCGATTTTCGCACCGAGAAAATTCGCACCCGCTAACTGAGCATTTCTAAAATTGCAGCCTCTAACATCCGCACCGCTGAAATCAGCACCGTTAAGAACTTGTCCTTGGAACGATCGATTTCGTAAAATTTGATTGCTAAAATTATTGGAATCCGAATACTTCATATTAGTACAGGATGCTTAAAAATATATAAATCTGTCAGTGTTCCCGTCCCCCATCTCAAATCTAAAATGGTATGACTTATCGACCCACGATCAAACAAATTTGGCATATTCTCGGTTTCGGAATATTGCTCGCACCAATACTACTCTACAACATTCCCTACTTTTTGCGCCCCCAACAAACAAACGAAGCCCGATCGCTCTTTCAGGGAATAGCCTACCGCAGGGAATTTCGGACTAATCCGCGTCCCACCCTAATTCACATTGTTAGCATCGACCTAAAAGCGCCGGGAATAGGAATTTTTGTCACTCCCGGAAACCCAACACCCGATTTAACAGAAACCAATGCCCGCACCGCTACTGAATTCCTGAAAGAATTTAAATTGCAATTAGCAGTCAACGGCAACTTTTTTTATCCCTGCATCGAGGAAGCACCTTGGAATTACTATCCCCGCAGTGGCGATCGAGTAAATAATGTCGGACACGCCATTGCCAAAAGCCAAGCTTATTCTCAACCCGATCCAGGCTTTCCCGCCCTTTGTTTTGATGCCAAAAACCGCGCTCAAATAATCGAAAACGGCACTTGTCCTGCGGGGACAGCCTATGCAGTTGCCGGAGATACTTTGCTGGTAAAAAATGGCCAACCTGTAGCACAAAGTCAAAAAGAACGCACACAGGATAAACCATATCCCCGTGCAGTGGCGGCGATCGACAAAACAGGCGACAAGTTGTGGTTAATTCTGGCAGACGGCAAGCAGAGGCTTTACAGTGAAGGGCTGAAATTGAGCGAAATAACTGATATTTCGATGCAGTTGGGAGCCGAGACAGTGCTAAATTTAGATGGTGGCGGCTCGGTAACTTTTGCAGTAGCATCGCCGTCAGGAGCGAAACTGTTGAATGCTCCGATTCAGAATAAAATTCCCATGCAGGAACGTCCAATTTCAAATCATTTGGGATTTTATGCGCGGGATAATAATGATGCCTCCGCATACTCAAATAAATAGGGTATTGATTGCCTTCATTACTAATACAAAAGTCCGCTTAAATACCCACAAAATTGCTTATTCAGCAGTGATTTTTTTTTAATCTGCCCAAAATCCGGGAATTTTTGCTAAGATTGTAAAGAAACGTAACAAAAATAAATATATAATTGGCTTATGGAAATTAGCGAAATCCAAGCAGCGCTGCAAAGTTCGGATTCTCAAGAGAGGCTGCGGGGGGTAACGGCTCTGAGAAAGTGCGATGCTGCGGTGGCGCTACCGATGTTGCTGAGCAAAGTGGACGATCGCGAGTTTATGGTGCGATCGTTCGTGGCGATGGGATTGCGGCAGATTCAAACTGCGGAAGCTTTTGCGGCGCTGTTAAAAATGATGCAGTTCGATCGCGATCCGAACGTGCGCGCCGAAGCCGCTAACTCTTTGTCAAGGTTCGGAACCGAGGCAATTTCTCATTTAGTGGAAGCTTTTCGTCGCGATGACAATTGGCTCGTCCGCCGCAGTATCATGGCTCCGCTGTATGAAATGCAGTGTCCTGATGCAGTATTGGAAATTTGTGCGATCGGTCTTGGCGGCGAAGATTTACCAGTTCAGGAAGCAGCAATTGACGGATTGGGTGTGCTGGCAAATACCCCGAAGCAAGAAGAGGCATTGCAGCAATTATTAGCTCTAGTAAGTTCGGATTACTGGGGAATTCGGCTGCGAGTTGCTCGCGCGCTGAGCAAATTTGACCATCCTCAAGCTGGCGCTGCTGTAAGCTATTTGGCAAAAGATCGAGATCATCGGGTTGCAGGTGGGACTTTGGAAGCTTCGCTTTAAAACAACGGCTTACAAGCTCAACTGTGCTATCTGCGGTATCTTGCCGAAAAAACCCTGGGTCAGGAAATGTTCACGCGGTTCTGCGGGGAGGAATGGATCGAAGAATACATTCAGGGCTTTTTGTTCAATTGGGAACGCAAGCTGGCACAATTGGTAAGTAACAAGAATTAATTTTAATACAAGCTTCAGCCACTATACTAATAAGTGTAGGTTGGCATGAGGAAAATGCCAATGGTCAAAAAAAATCGCAATGTAGTTAGTTCCAATTCAGACAGCAAAGTCAAAATCGGACTTTCGCTGACTTCTTCTAGTGCCGATCGATTGAACACGATCGCTCGAAAGCTCGGAATATCAAGGTCGGAGCTCCTAGAACGCTTGGCACAAGGCAATCTGGATATTTCAAGCGACAAGACGGAAGTTAGTGTCACTTGGAAAAAAGGTCAAGAAACGCAGGTAGAAGCCGCCCACTTGCAAGGGGAAACAGCCGAAGAAAGCGAAATTAATGACGCTAGAACGGCAGAAACTCAATTGGACTCGGTGAACGTACAGCCAAATCCGCTGCAAGAAAGTTACGAAACTTTACAGAAGCAGTTGGCTGAACGCGAAAGTTCGATCGCATCTTTACAGCAGCAACTCGCTACCGAAAAGCAAAATCTCGAAAGCCAATTAGCCGAAACAGTAGCGAAGTCAAGTTACGAAAGTTTACAGCAGCA
>NZ_JAUBTK010000031.1:0-69860 GCF_036702455.1 Microcoleus sp. D2_18a_D3 | reverse complement strand
TAGCGAAGTCAAGTTACGAAAGTTTACAGCAGCAGTTGAGTGAACGCGAAAGTTCGATCGCTTCTTTGCAGCAGCAATTAGCTACCGAAAAGCAAAATCTCGAAAGCCAATTAGCCGAAACTGTAGCGAAGTCAAGTTACGAAAGTTTACAGCAGCAGTTGGCTGAACGCGAAAGTTCGATCGCATCTTTGCAGCAGCAAATCGCCGAAAAAGACCACCGGGAACACGAATTTCAGCAACAGCTAGCAGAAAAATCGAGTTCGATCGCATCTTTGCAGCAGCAAGTCGCCGAAAAAGAACACGAGTTTCAGCAACAGCTAGCAGAAAAATCGAGTTCGATCGAATCTTTGCAGCAGCAAGTCGCCGAAAAAGAACACGAGTTTCAGCAGCAGCTAGCAGAAAAATCCAGTGCTCTGGAATCTTTGCACCAGCAACTCGCCGAAAAATCCAGTGCTCTGGAATCTTTGCAGCAGCAATTCGCCACCGAAAAGCAAAATCTCGAAAGCCAATTGCAGCAAACCGTGTCGAAGTCGAGTTACGAATCTTTGCAGCACGAGTTAGCAGAAAAGTCAAGTGCGATCGGCGACTTCCAAGTTCAACGAAGCAAGTTGCAATCTCTAGAAAATCAATTGAGCCAGAGTGCCGCGATACAGCGAAATTACGACGCTTTGCAGCAACAGTCTCAAGAACAGCTAAAAACCATCAAAGCTTTACGGGAACAGCTAGGTCAAATGCAGGCTGTGGCTGGGATTGGCGAAGCTTATCTCAACAAGTGGCGCCGTCAGTGATTCTCTAATCAACACGGCACTGTCTAACGCTCCGGGTGCGCCCGGAGCACTTTACCCCTAAAACGTCCTCTAAACTCGGCCTCCTTCCTCTTGTAGCGATAGATTTCAACCTGTCGCTACAAGAGCTTTTTATTGCAAAATATGAGCATACTATTAAGAAATATTACAATAAATAAATTATGAGAGGCGATCGCACCCCTTTAGGCAAATCCAGTCCCACAGGCACTAAGGGCCGCGTCACGGTAATTGGAGGCGGCATCGGCGGGCTAACAGCAGCCGCCCTGCTAGCCCGCAGAGGATACAAAGTGCTAGTCTTAGACCAGGCGATCGTCCCCGGCGGATGCGCTTCCACCTTCAAACGCAAAGGCTTTACCTTCGATGTCGGCGCCACGCAGGTTGCAGGATTGGAACCCGGAGGCATTCACCACCGCATTTTCTCAGAATTAGACATAGAACTTCCCGCAGCCACACCCTGCGATCCCGCTTGTGCGGTGTTTTTGCCGGGAGAAACCGCACCGATTAGCGTGTGGCGAGATCCGCAAAAGTGGCAGCAAGAAAGGCAGCGGCAGTTTCCCGGAAGCGAACCTTTTTGGCAATTATTGTCTGCATTGTTCAAAGCTAGCTGGAAATTTCAAGGGCGCGATCCAGTTTTACCCCCCAGAAACTTCTGGGATTTTTGGCAATTAATTCAAGCAGTTCGCCCCGATACTTTAATTACTTTGCCTTTCACTTTTATGACAGTGGGAGATGCTTTGCGGCTTTGTGGGTTGGGGGACAATTTGCGCTTGAGAACTTTTCTGGATTTGCAGTTAAAATTGTATTCTCAAGTTGATACCGAAGAAACGGCGCTACTTTACGCGGCGACGGCTTTAGGAGTTTCGCAAGAGCCGCAAGGATTGTATCATCTACAAGGAAGTATGCAGGTATTGAGCGATCGACTTGTAGAGGCGATCGAACGAGACGGCGGCAAAGTTTTGTTGCGGCACACAGTTGAAAGTATTGTCACAGCAAATGGCAAAGCCACCGGTACAGTGATTCGCAATCAAAAAACAGGCGAAGTTTGGACAGAAACTGCCGATCGCATTGTTGCCAACGTGACCGCGCAAAATTTAGTAAAATTGTTGTCAAGCGAGCCGATCGCAAATTTAACAGATAATTTAACAGAAAATTTATCCGTTAAATCAGAGACTCCAGAGACAACACATCAACTCCCAAATCAAATGGCAGGGTACAAATATCGAGTCGATAAACTGCCGCCCGCATCCGGTGCTTTCGTAATATATTTGGGAGTGCATGAAAGCGCAATTCCTGCCAATTGTCCGCCGCACCTTCAGTTTCTCTACGATTACGAAGGCGAGATTGGGGAGAATAATTCATTATTTGTTTCTGTCAGCCATCCGGGTGATGGCCGAGCACCGAAAGGAATGGCGACAATTATCGCTTCCTCATTTACTGATACTCGAATGTGGTGGAATTCGGTTGATTATGAAGGATTAAAGCAAAAATATACCGCAGGGGCGATCGCCCGTTTGAGCGAATATTTCAATTTGACGCCAGAGTCGATCGTACACCAAGAAGCCGCCACACCCCGCACCTTTGCCCGCTACACAGCGAGAGATAGAGGCGTTGTAGGTGGCATCGGGCAGCGAATACCAACCTTCGGCCCCTTCGGATTTGCCAACCGCACACCAATTAAAAACTTGTGGTTAGTGGGCGACTCCACCCATCCCGGAGAAGGAACTGCCGGTGTTTCATATTCTGCTTTAACAGTAGTGCGACAAATGGAGGCAGCCTCTAAAATCTAAGAGGACACGGCAAAGCCGTTTCCCTACGCCAAAAATAATTAATCGCGCGAGAGATGTAACTATCGCGCGATTAATTTTAGGGAATAGTTAACAGTCAACAGTTAACAGTCAACAGTCAACAGTCAACAGTCAACAGTTAACCATCATTCCGGTGTCACCGGAATTGATATCAACTACACTCTCTGACTACTTGATAGAAATTTTTGCGCCCACAGCTTCAAGCTGTTTCTTCATTTCTTCAGCAGCATCCTTAGCAATAGCTTCCTTAACTGCCTTCGGTGCGGCTTCTACCAAGTCTTTTGCTTCCTTCAGACCCAGACCGGTAATTGCGCGGACTTCCTTCAGAATTGCGATTTTCTTGTCAGCAGGAACTTCTTCGAGCATGACAGTAAACTCGGTTTGCTCTTCTACGGGTTCCGGAGCGGCACCACCACCCATACCGGGCATCATCATCATGCCGCCTACAGGAGCAGCAGCGCTGACGCCGAAAGCTTCTTCAATTTGCTTGACCAATTCAGATGCTTCGAGCAAAGTCAGAGACTTAAGTTTTTCCAAGATTTCGTCAGTTGCAGTAGACATTCGTTAAACTCCTAGTTCGATTGTAGATTTGGGATTTGAGATTTGAGATTTGCTCATTCATCATTAGTTTTTCGTCTCCAGTCTTCTATCTATTGCTAAATACTAATGACTGAGAACTAATGACTAATTACTAATGACTTACACAGATGCGCTTTCTGCTTCTGCTTCTGGTTGCGCTTCTGGTTGTGCTTCTGCTGCTACTTCTGTTGCTGAATCGCCGTCTTTTTCAGCATAAGCTTTAAGACCGCGAGCGATCGAAGTAGGAACTTGATTGATACCCACAGCCAACTTGGTTGCGACACCGTTGATAGCGCCAGCAATTTGAGCCATGAGTTGTTCTTTCGACGGCAGATCGGCTAATGCTTTAACATCAGCTTCTTTCAGCACCCGTCCTTCCATCACGCCGCCGCGAAGTTCTGTCTTCTTAGAGACTTTTTGGAATTCTTGGTAAGCTTTAATCGCGCCGCCAATATCTTCTTGCACGAACAGAAACGCCGACGTACCGGTCAGCAATTCCTGTATCGGCTGCCAGGTTTCGTTGCCTTCAACCGCAATTCGCATCAGCGTGTTTTTTGCCACTTGGCAACTGCTGCCTTTCGGACGCAAACGCCGACGCAAATCTGTGATTTCAGCAACAGTTAAGCCCGTGTAGTCAATCACGATCGCCAATTGAGATTCGCTCAAGGTTTGCTTGAGGTCTGCAATAATCTCATTTTTTACTGCTAAAGTTTTGCCCATACTTATTTCACCTCCTTTTAGGATCGAAAACTGCCCACCAAAAACCCCGACCTTAGAGCCGGGGCAGAGAATTAAAAATTAACAAGTCAGAATTAAAAATAGAAAATTTCTAATCTTTGAGTCTTGAGTTTTTATTTCTTCAGCCTCGGCAGGAAATTAAGCGGTCGGCACCTGCGGTCTTCAGCTTATTGATTTTTGATTAGGCTATCATCAGAAGGCAGAGATTAGCAAGGGTCTGGCGTAAGTCTTGTGAGAGATTTACACAGACAGCCGAAGCTGTCTTTTACCTTCTGCCTTCTGCTTAATTCTTTCTACGCAGCATCAAGTTTGGTATCGCGCAGAGCATTGATATCGACTTCGATCGACGGGCCCATTGTTGCGGATACGTACAAACTGCGCCAGTAGCGACCTTTAGCACCAGAAGGACGGTTGCGGTCAACAGTTTCTTGCAAAGCATGAAGGTTGACGAGCAAATCTTCCGCTGAGAAAGCTGCCTTGCCAAACATAACATGAACGATGCCAGTTCGATCGGCACGGAATTCTAGTTTACCACCTTTAAACTCGTTGATCGCCTGAGCAATGTCAGTCGTCACCGTGCCACCTTTCGGAGAAGGCATCAAACCGCGCGGGCCCAACAACCGACCCAATTTTGCCACCAACGGCATCACGTCTGGGGTAGCAATCAGGCAATCGAAGTCCATCATGCCCTTCTGAATTTCATCGATCAACTCTTCAGAACCAGCAATATCCGCGCCGGCATTCAGAGCTTCTTTAACTTTTTCGCCCTTAGCAATCACCGCAATTCTGACTACTTGACCAGTTCCTTTTGGTAGCGATACAGTTGTCCGCAACTGTTGGTCAGTATATTTCGGGTCAATTCCCAAACGGATGTGAGCTTCAGCAGCTTCGCCAAACTTAGCGGTTGCTGTTTCTTTCAAAAGTTGCAGAGCTTCCAGCGGTAGATAAGGTCTGTCTTCAACTTTCTTTTGAAGTTCTTGCAGTCTTCGCGATACTTTCTTGGCCATTGTTATCTCCTGGGGTCAGTCGATTGTAGATTGTAGATTTTAGATTTTAGATTGAACCTATCGGACAATCTTAAAATCTACCCGTTTTCGATTCCTAGCGAAGCTTTGCTTCTCCCCCTGAATCGATCGATTTTGGATTTTGGATTTTAGATTGAAGATTTGAGCTTCAACACCGGGAATTTTGGATGAGCAATTTGGAAATTGGACTAGAAATTAAGAATTGGGAATGATCAAAAACTTTTCTCTCTTCCTTCTTTCTTCTTCCCGACATCCGTTACATCCGTTACATCCGTTACATAATCCGTTGCCGAACTTCCTTCTTCCTTCAATCCGCGATCGCCACGCCCATATTTTTAGCCGTTCCTGCCACAATTTTCATAGCAGCCTCAACATCATTAGCATTGAGGTCAGGCATTTTCGTTTCAGCGATTTCTCGTAACTGAGCCTGTGTAATTGTCCCTACTTGCTTGCGATTAGGTTCTCCCGAACCTTTAGCAATGCCAGCCGCTTTTTGAATCAAAACCGACGCCGGCGGAGTTTTGAGAATAAACGTAAAACTGCGGTCTTCAAAAACCGAAATTTCTACCGGAACCACCAGACCTGCTTGGTCTGCGGTTCTAGCATTGTACTCCTTGCAAAACATCATAATATTGACGCCGTGCTGACCCAGAGCTGGGCCGATCGGAGGAGCTGGGTTGGCTTTTCCCGCCGTAATCGCCAACTTAATTACTGCAACAACTTTCTTTGCCATTAGTTAGTTCTGTTTCTGAACCTGATTGAACTCCAATTCTACAGGCGTATCGCGCCCAAAAATCGAGAGTAAAACTTTGAGCTTGTTTCGTTCCGGGCTAACTTCAATCACATCACCTTCAAAATCTTTAAATGGCCCGGAAAGTACCACAACGTGGTCTCCAGTAGACATCGATACTTTGACAACTGGTTCTGATTCCTGAGCGTTTCTGAAGATCCGTTCTACTTCCGAATGACTCAGAGGTAGCGGTTTGACGTGACCCCTGCCGCGCCCGTAGCGGCGTTTCTGCTCTGCCCCGACAAAATTAATTACATTCGGGGTATTCTTAATCACCTGCCACGTATCCTCGTCCATAAACATACGGATGAGTACGTAGCCGGGAAAGATTTTTTCATCTGACTGCCGCCTGGAACCGTCTTTGCCGACTTTGATCGCCGGAGTTTGCGGAATTTCCACTTGAACGATGCGATCGGCAACATCCAAAGTTTGAATCCGCTGATCCAAGTTTGCCTTCACCCGCTTCTCGCAGCCAGAGGCAACTTGAACAGCATACCAGCGAGCATCAATCTCCGGCACATCTGGCGATGCTGCCTGTCCCGTCGCTTCTGTGGAATACTCAGATTCTTCTGATGCAAAAGTCATGGCCCAAACACCTTTCCCGCGCCCCAGTTAAAGAAGTTATCCACCAAATAGATCAGGCTTGCTGAGAGGATTACCATCAAAAGCACGGCCAAAGACTCGCTGATTAGCTGCTGCCTGCTGGGCCAAACCACTTTGTCGAGTTCTTCTCTAGTTTCCTTTAAAAAACCCGTAGGATTAAACCCAGGCGCCGTTATTTCTTGAGTTTCTTGAGCTTCGTCTTTTTTCGCCACGATTCAATCCCCCTTGCGATTTTAGATTTTAGATTTTAGATTTTAGATGGTGTGAGTGGCCCGCGGCTCTCAGATTTTGTGACACTAACCACTTACGCCCAAGTCCCAAATCTCAAATCTAAAGCCACGACTTTTTTACAAGCCCAACCAATCAACGGCGTAAATGCCGATCGCCGAAACCGACGATCGAGAAGCCACACCGAGCATTTGTTAATGGCATTTTTTGCGAACCGCCCACAAAAATTAATTCTACCCGAAAGTTTGCGGTTTTGACTGTTGCCAGCCAATAGTCCGGGCGCTTTCGGGCAGAATTTAATGTTTGGTGATTCAGCGCGCCCTGGAGGACTTGAACCCCCGACATCAGGTTTTGGAGACCTGCGTTCTACCAACTGAACTAAGAGCGCACAGGTGAGGTTGCTGAAATTCGCTTAACCTCTAGATTTCTATTTTAACACAGTGCGCTCGTAAATGGGAAACTTTTTTTTGAAATTTTTTAATTTCCCATGAACCATGAACCAAATGGAAGCTGGGTGCATTCCTACAGGGAGCGATCGAACCGCTGTTTGACGCGAGTAGCTTTGCCCACCCGATCGCGCAGGTAGTAAAGTTTTGCTCTGCGGACTTTCCCGCGGCGCATCACTTGGATCGTGGCGATTCGGGGCGAGTGAATCAAAAACACCCGTTCCACTCCGACGCCCTGAAACACGCGGCGAACGGTGATTGTTTCATTAATCCCACCGTTACGCATAGCAATCACAGTCCCTTCGTAGGGCTGAACCCGTTCTTTGTTACCCTCTTTAATTCTTACGCCGACTCGCACTGTGTCGCCCACGTAAATTTCGGGAACTTGTTTATTGAGTTCTTGCTTGACTCTATCTATTTCTGCCGTTTCGATAGAACGGATTATTTCTGCGCCTTTCATAAAAAAACTCGGTAAGTGGGACACTCAGTGGCTTGAGCCAAGAGAGGGAAACGACACGAGCGGTTTAAACCGCCTACCCCTTTCGGGGCTAGACAAGTAGAGGAATGGTACTTGTCTAATCCCTGTATTGCCGGGAGCGCCTTGCCATTCCAGTAATGTTAGCTTCGCCCATGTTTTAAGAGCTTTTTAGACTTGCAACACTGTCTCAGTGACCTTAAGACTGTTTAATTGCAAATGACAGAGCAGGAAACTAGCTACGCATTTCCAGGTGTCGTGACTCAAAAAACGTAGTCAGTTAAGACTGAGGCTGGTCAGTACGGCTTGCGGGAATTGCTCTTGCAAGCCCAGTGTCTTTTAGACCTGGGTTACTGACGGGATTTACCAAAACTCACAATCCATTATCATATATCGAAATGCCCGTTTTATGTCAAAAAATTTCTATGTTAGATACCTCTGGGGTCGTATTTCTGCAACTAGGGGCAATGGCCGCACTGGCCTTGTACGTCGCCGCCAACTTGGGGGCCAACGATGTCGCTAACTCGATGGGGACATCCGTAGGCTCGAAGGCGCTAACGCTGCGGCAGGCAATAATTGTTGCAGGCATACTGGAGTTTTCCGGCGCAGTGCTGTTCGGGCAAGGAGTTTCCGAAACTCTGGCAACAGGAGTGGTGAATGCAGAAGTGTTCGCGGCCAAACCGCAAGTATTTTTAATCGGGATGGTGTCAGTGCTGATAGCTTGCGGGATATGGCTGCAAATCGCTACCAGTCGAGGTTTGCCGGTTTCTTCATCCCATGCAGTGGTGGGCGCGATCGCCGGTTTTAGCTGTGTTGCAGCCGGAATTAATGCAGTTGATTGGCGAACCATCGGCACTATCTCCCTAACTTGGGTGGCGACACCTGTTGCCAGCGGTGCTTTAGCCGCACTATTTTACAGTGTGGTGAAGTATTCGATTCTCGATCGACCAGATCCTCTATCTCAAATGCGCGAGTGGATACCTTGGCTGAGTGCAGCAATGCTGAGCGTATTTGGGATAATTGTACTGCCGTCTGTTGTGGATGTTGCTTTGGTGCAGACAGGGGCGATCGCCGCCGCGCACGATCGATTTGGCTGGAATCTTCCAATTCACGATATTGTCATTGGCATCGGGGCAATAGCTGCGATCGGCTTGACACTCAATAGCTGGAAAAAATTAGAATCAGTTGAGAAGGAAGAAGGTTCGGCAGCGGATTTTGTAACGGATGTAACGGATGTAACGGATGCAAGGAATAAGAAAGAGGGAATATTTTCCCAATCTCCCACTCTCCCCCTCTCCCCCTCTCCCCCTCCCCGCCACTCTCTCATCGAGCAACAAATGGCGAGATTTCAAGTCTTGAGCGCCTGTTTTGTAGCATTTTCCCACGGTTCCAACGACGTAGGAAATGCAGTTGCTCCCCTAGCTGCGATCGCCTACATCCGGCGCACAGGTTCCTTTCCCTCAGAAGATTTCAGCGTTCCCCTGTGGATTTTAGTCCTCGGAGGCGCAGGAATAGTCATCGGTTTAACCATCTGGGGCAAAAATGTAATTGCCACAGTCGGCGAAAAGATCATCGAACTCCAACCAAGCGGCGGATTTTGCGCGGAATTAGCCACAGCCACCACAGTCTTGCTAGCATCCCGCTTCGGTTTGCCAGTTTCCACATCCCACGCTTTAGTGGGTGCAGTTGTCGGAGTGGGGCTGATCAAAGCTTGGAAATCAGTACGCTTGCAAACTTTGCTGTCAATTGGTTCGGCTTGGCTGGTGACAATTCCGATCGCAGCAGGTTTGGCTGCTATCATCTTCAGCATCGCGCAATCCATTGGGCAATTTTAGATTTTAGATTGAGGCATTTCAGAACAGTCATCAGTCAACAGTCAACAGTCAACAGTTAACTAATCCGGCGTTGCTGAATACAGGTATGAATGGAAGATTTCGGAATTGCTATAAGCCCTCGGAGGGTGAGTTTTGTAACATCAAGCGAAAAGTTGCTTCATACCGTGAATCAGCAACGCCCAAATTTAATTCTGGTAAGCCAAGTTAATGATCTTCAAGTCCCCCTTTTGTTGGCGTAGCCTGTCCAAAGGACATAGGGGGATTTAGGGGGAGCGCACCACCACTTATCTGAACGCAAACTGCTGTTAACTTCTGACCCAAAGAGACTTGGGCATCAAGCAATGTAGATGTTTTGCTCCCGGCTCTATTTTGCCAATCCGTGCATCCATAGCTAAACTGGCAAGGGAATAGGCATCAAGAGGTACAAGTCCTTTTAGGGTCTGCATTCTCTCAATTAGACTCATGGCCGCCACGTTCATAGCCTGCATTGCATCACCATCGATGGCATGGGTGACAAAACTATCTGAGGTATCAGTGGTAGGGTTAGGGGCAAGGACTGGAGTTGGTTGTTTCGGTAACATGCAATAGACCCCTTTTAGTTGATTGACCACCTCTGCTACTCGACAATCACCGTAGTTTGCCATGTATTGACGAGCTTCATTACTGTTTAAGCCTTTAGATTCAGCAAGAAATTTTAGGGTTTCTTCTTCCAGAATATCGATCGCAATATTGAGGTCTCGATCATAACCCATCGTTATCCAATGAGTATCTGACTCAATCCGTGGCCAAGTCAGGCGTTTACCCTTAATTACTTCTACAGTCAGGTTCAGTTCATTAAAGGCAGACTCGATCGCTGTTAAATTAATCTCACCATTACCTTGCACCGCATGGGAATCCCCAGACCACAATAAAGCTCCATCCACAAACACTGGTAAGTAAATCGTTGTGCCTTCTACTAATTCTCTACAGTCGAGGTTTCCGCCAAAAGGTCCAGGGGGTACGGTGCTATATTGTCCACTTTCAGCCCTCGCCACCCCAAGAATACCGGGGAACGGACGCACAGGTAATTCAATCCCCGGCAAAAATTCTGTAACCCCACGCTTGAGGTCAAGGAAGAAATGTTTTACTTGGGGTTCAGGGAAGCTAGTTGGGAATTGCCCTAGGGCAAGATTACCCGGCAGGTTCCAGTTGGAGCCATAGGTACGAGGCACAATCCGATTAATTTTAACTTTGAGAGTATCTCCGGGTGCTGCGCCCTCTACAAAGATCGGCCCTGTAATCGTATGGGGTCCACGACCGGGATTATTTACCCGCAGTCTAGTAATTTCTTCGATCGATACCCCCGGCAAAACTTGATTCATGGAAGCCATCATGGTTTCCAGGACAACGGTGTCCCCTGATTTAATCCGAGCGCGGGGTGTCTCTGCATTATTAAACCAACCCCATTGGACTGTTTCATCATTGGCGGGCAGTAAGTACACACCACCCTGATACTGTCCCACATATCCTTCCTGTAAAGCTGCGATTTCCGGTCGATTGGTTGGAGTTTGAGCAGTCAATTTATTTGGTAACAAGGTCGCAGCCGCAGCTACACTCCCACCAAGAAGAAAATCACGTCGATTCGGCATAGCTTGCTTTTTTATGGTAAATGTCTCTAATCCCCTGATCCATCTAGATCAAAGCAAATATATTATTCAGGCTTATTCTTTTAAAATTTGTTATCTAAAATACAAATAGCTTAGAAAAGGAATAAACACTCACCATAAATCTATATCTTAAAGATGACAGATTTTGAGCATATTTACATCTAATGTCTGAAAAAATAAGGATATTTCTGAGTCCGGTGATTTTTCGCCACTCAATTTCTGGATATTGAGACCGTACTTCTAGAGGGATATTTTTAACGGGACTTAAACAAATTTCAAGCCCAAATAAAGCCCAAACTAGCTTTGTAAGCAGAGAATACGTCCCAATTTTCATTCAGCCACTTGACCAACCTAAAAGATATTGCTGTCCGAAATGCTTCAAGCGCTTCCGTAAAGGTGTTTAAAGGTTTATTTGCCCATCTACGTCTTAATCCGCAGGTTTTGGTATGCCAGAGGATAAAACTGTAGGCACAAAATACCCAAATTAAATGCCTCATTAGACTGCGTTTATCTCTCACTTGATATTCTTTTAACCCTAACCATCCCTTGGCTTATCGATAGAAAACTTCTACCCAATTTCTTTGGGAGTAGGTCTTTACTACCCACTCTTATGTTGCTGTTGATAACTCCACATTAGTCATCAAATAATCAATTTCACTGGCTTGTTCGACAGTCGCCGCATTCATGACGATGGCTACTACTTTCTTGCCTGTATACTTTGATAACTCGATTTCCATTGTCGCTACCCATAACGTTCTGGGTTTTTCTCCTGGGAGTTGAATAAGCGTGAAAGTTTCGGAGGGTAAGGCTCTTGCTAAATCATCTACTCGAATTTCTGCGTTGCTGAATACAAGTATGAATTCAAGTTTTCGGAATGGCTATAAGCCAAGTAGAGTGAGTTTTGTAACATCAAGCGAAAAGTTTATTCATACCGTGAATCAGCAACCCCACTAATCCTTCTGATTGCCTCGGTTGGGATAAACTCGTGAAGGCAAAAGCTTCCAAGCCGCAGCATCTGCACCCCAGTTGCGAAAAATCTTCACTGAAGCGAAAATTTTAGCGAAACGCCAATTATAGCAACGTTTCCAGTCAGGAGGCCACTGGGCGGTTTCGTCAGCGGCTTGCAAAGCTCTGACTTCAGCTTCGAGTGCTGCGGCGTGGCGCTGCATGATGATTTCTAGTTGCAAAAAGTGTTCTTCGGGCGATCGCAATTTTTTGACATCCTAACTACAAGCGTGATAAAGCGTATTCCAGTACAGTAGGGACACCGCAATGCCGTGTCCCTTTAGTCTCATAAAACTCTGAGGACTTTAGTCCTCACTACAAACGTGATAAAGATTATTTTATTCGACACACAAGCACGCGGGTTCCTCAATCACTTAATTCCTCCTCAAAGCAATGCTTCAGCTTTTGAGCCAGCACCTCGACGTTAGGCTTTCTCAACATAGTAAGATGATTTCCAGGAACTCTAATCACCTCTACTTTTTGCGTCGTTAATTCACTCCACCCAAGAGTCGGATCTTGATGATTCATGCTTAGCTTTTCCCTCGATCTAAACAGAGTAATTCGCTGCGGATAAATTTTCGGTACATAGCTGAGAGTTGCTTGACTATTAGCCTGAAATACAGTAAACATTGAGGGAATTGCCAGCTCGCGCCAGCTCCGTTCTTTTGACTCCTGAGATAGGATGCTAACCATAACGGCCTGTTTCCAATTCCAGCGATGCAAAAAATTAGCTGCCAAATTAAGCATCTTATTTAATTTCGGGAATTTGGCAGCAATACCGCCACTTTGAACATTTTCCGCAGCAGCCACCAAGCGAAAATAATCTACTACAAAAGGCCAGATAGAGCGAGAAACAGTAGTCAGAATAAACTTGCAACCGTCCCAAAAAGAAGGTTTGTTAGCAGAAACCGGCGCTAAAGTATCCAGCACAGCAAGTAAAGCCACTTCATCCCCCGCTGCGAGCAACTGTTGAGCCATCTCAAAAGCAACCAAACCTCCAAAAGACCAACCTCCTAAAAAATAAGGCCCTTTTGGTTGAACGGTACGCAAGGCTGCGATGTAGTCAGTCGCCATGTCTTCAATGCTAGTTAACGGAGAACTTTCGCCGTCAATACCCTTTGGTTGCAGCCCGTAAAACGGTTGATTTTCTCCTAGTTGAAATGCTAACTCGACATAAGGAAATACCACGCCAAAGATGGGATGGACGCAGAAGAACGGGGGCTTTTTACCGCGAGGCTTAATTGCAACTAAAGGCGACCATTCCAGAGAATTTGTTCCTGAATTTAGCGAATCGGCTAAACCTTCAATTGTCGGATTTAAAAAAAGAGCAGACAGCGGCAACTCGCGCTCAAATTGCTGGTTAATCTCATTGATGAGGCGGATTGCCAGCAGGGAATCTCCACCCAAATCGAAGAAGTTGTCGCGAATGCCAACGCACTCTGCATTGAGGATTGTGGCCCAAATTTTGGCGAGGGTTGACTCGGTTGGCGTGCGAGGTGCAAGGCAGCTTTTATCTATTGAATTGCTAGTTAAAGTTCCCGGTACAGGTAGGCGCAGGCGGTCAATTTTGCCATTGGGAGTTAGGGGCAGAAAATCCATCGCCACAAAAGCACTGGGAATCATGTAATTGGGCAGTTGTTGTTTGAGGAAGTTGCGTATTTCCACAGGATTAATCGTCTGATTTTGATTGGGGACGACATAAGCAACTAGGCGTTTGTTGCCAGACAAATCATCCACAGCAACCGCCGCTGTTTCTTTGACTGCTGGATGCTGAACCAGTAGCGCTTCAATTTCTCCCAATTCTATTCGATAACCGCGAATTTTTACCTGTTCGTCAGTGCGGCCTAAAAACTCAATATTGCCGTCGGGAAAATAGCGAGCTAAGTCACCAGTTTTATAAATTCGTTCTCCTGCTTTTTGGCTAAAGGGATTAGCAATAAATCGCTGGGCGGTTAATTCGGGGCGGTTCAGGTAGCCTCGCGCCAAACCGCTGCCACCGATGTACAATTCACCGGGAATTCCCACGGGTACAGGCTGTAAATTTTTATCTAAAATATATAGTTGAGTGTTAGCTATTGGGCGGCCGATGGGCGGTTTTTTGCTATCGCCAATTTCGGCCAAACTTGACCAGACTGTCGCTTCTGTAGGGCCGTAAGCGTTAAAAAATCGGCGCCCAGAAGCCCAGCGTTTAACAATATCCGGGGAACAGAATTCGCCAGCACAGATGATTGTTTGCAGTGCGGGAAGTTCGGCGTTTGGAAGGACAGCTAGCAGCGAGGGCGGGAGGGTAGCGTGAGTAATAGCATTATCCTGCAAAAATTGGATTAATGTTTGTCCGGGCAACAAAGATTCTTTCTTGGCACAGTAAAGTGTTGCTCCGGTTCCCAAGGCCATGACAATCTCAAAGATTGAGGCATCAAAGCTCAGGGATGCGAATTGCAAAATGCGGTGATTTGAGTTTAAGTTAAAAGCTTCTATTTGAGCTAGGGCTAAGTTGTAGAGTCCCCGATGTTCGATTAAAACGCCTTTGGGTTTTCCGGTTGAACCAGATGTGTAAATGACGTAGGCTAGGTTTTCGGGTAGGATATTTGTAGTTGGATTTTCTGGGCTTTGTCGGGCGATAATTTCTCTGTCGGAGTCCAAACACACTACTGAAAAAACTTCGTAATTTTCCGGCTGCGTCAAGTTTTTGGCTAAGTGCTGCTGAGTTACCAAAATCGACACCTGAGCATCTTCTAACATGAAGTTAAGCCGCTCTTGAGGATAAGTTGGATCTAAAGGCAGGTAGGCTGCGCCTGCTTTGATAATGCCTAGCAATCCGACGATCGCATCTAAGGAACGTTCTACACAAAGGCCCACTAAAACTTCTGGTGCTGCTCCCAATTGCTGCAAGTAACGTGCAAGTTGGTTGGCTTGGCTGTTGAGTTGGCGGTAGGTTAACTGCTGGTTTTCAAAGACGGCGGCTACAGCATCGGGCGATCGCGCGACTCGCTCTTCAAATAGCTGATGGAAACACTGGTTTTGCGGATAATCTCTCTGAGTGTCATTCCAATCGATTAATAATTGCTGGTATTCTGGCGCTGTCAGCAAAGCCAAGTCGCTGAGGTGCTGTTTGGGATTGGCAACAATGGCTTCGAGCAGCGTTTGGAAATGTCCCGCCATGCGCGCAATTGTGCCGCTATCAAATAAGTCTGTGCTGTAGACAAATTGCCCTTGAATACTTCCTGCATTTTCCCACAAGTGGCACTCTAAATCTAGCTTGGCGGTTCCCGCGTCAAAGTCGATCGCCTCTCCAACGATTCCCGGCAATTCTAGCGCTGCTACAGGAGTGTTTTGCAGGCTAAAACTAACTTGAAATAGGGGGTTGCGGCTCAACTCGCGATCGGGGTGCAATTCCTCGACCAACTTCTCGAAGGGCAAATCTTGGTGCGCGTAGGCT
This sequence comes from Microcoleus sp. D2_18a_D3, assembly GCF_036702455.1. Classification (NCBI taxonomy): domain Bacteria; kingdom Bacillati; phylum Cyanobacteriota; class Cyanophyceae; order Oscillatoriales; family Microcoleaceae; genus Microcoleus; species Microcoleus sp. D2_18a_D3. The sequence continues at coordinate 54,440 of NZ_JAUBTK010000031.1, read as the reverse complement.
GCCATTGCGACGTTTTTTACCCGATGCAATAGTTCCCGAAAAGTTGGATTTCCTGATAAATCTGCACGCAGCACTAAACTATTGACAAAAAAACCGATTAATGCTTCTATTTCGCTCAAGTTGCGATTGGCGATCGGCGTTCCTACTGCAATATCTACTTGTCCTGTATAGCGGTACAGCAAAGTTTGAAAAGCGGCTAGGAGAGTGATAAATAAAGTCGCGCTTTCTTGCTGGCTAAATGACTTTAGCGCCTCGCTCAAAGCAGGTGATAGCGTTATAAATTGTTTAGCGCCGCGGTAGGATGGAACGGCTGGTCTTTGCCTGTCAGTTGGTAGATTGAGTGCGGTAATTCCGTTTAACTGCTGCCGCCAATAAGCTAACTGCGTTTCTAATACTTCGCCCTGCAACCATTGGTGCTGCCATTCTGCAAAGTCGGCGTACTGCACGGGCAGTGCTGGTAAATGCGAGATCCCATTTTTTACAAATGCGGTGTAGAGCGTTCCCAGCTCTCGAATTAGCACTCCAATCGACCAACCATCAGCCACAATATGATGTAAATTCAGCAACAATATATATTCTGTTTCACTGATTTGTAACAGCGTTACTTTAAATAACGGCCCGGCGGCTAAATCGAAAGGGCATTGCGCTGCATCAGTTGCGAGTTGCAGCGCTGCCGTTTCCTGCTGAGCTGGCGAGAGATTTTGTAAGTCGATTGTGGGGAGGGATACGGTTAAAATGGGAGAAATAATTTGTACGAGTTCCCCTTCCAAAAGCGTAAACGTGGTGCGTAAAGTTTCGTGCCGCTGCACAATTTCGTTGAAGGTTTGCTCTAAGGATCTTAAGTTGAGGGAACCTGTTAAGCGGAGGGCTGTAGAGACATTGTAGAAAGGATTGCCCGGTGCTAATTGATTGAGGAACCAAAGCCGCTGCTGAGCAAATGATGCGGGAAATACAAAAACTTCTGTTTCTTGCTGCATATTTATCGAAATTGCATCCTGTTCAACAGCCATCCTTTTTATTTACTTTCTCCATTCAACATCTTGCCCACGCCAAAAACCATCTTAAAATTATCTGCGTTTATCAGCGTTAATCTGCCCTTCATCTGCGGTTGCTCTATCAATCAAAAAATTATGCAATAGGTCCATTAAAAGATGATAGCTTCCGCCGCCGACTATCGCGCGAAATCGGCACTAAAGCCGGAGCATCACTTTTACAATTCTTATCTTTCAAACTCTCAACAATCTTAGATAATTCTGCAATTGTCGGTGCTTCAAAAACCCGGCGCAAAGGCAACTCTACCCCGAAAGCATCTCGCACTCTAGAAACAAGCTGAGTCGCCAGCAGCGAATGGCCTCCCAATTCAAAGAAATTGTCCCGGATACCCACTCGCTTTATCCCCAAAACCTCAGCCCAAATTTTTACTAAAACTTCCTCAATAGAAGTCTGAGGCGCAACATAACCGCCAGCCCATTCTAACTTAATCGGCTCCGGTGCAGGCAAAGCGAGCCGATCGACCTTTCCGTTAGCCGTCACCGGTAGCGACTCCAGCACCACAAAAGCCGACGGAACCATATATTCCGGCAGTTTTTCTGCTAGATAAGCCTGCAACTGCGGCACTAATTTACGCGCTGCTTTAGCTTGTAAGGGATTGTTAGCATAAGAGCGCCAAGGACGCAAGTTATCGCTTCGGGTTTCTCGCACAAAATCTCTAATTTCGCCCCGTGCAAACACTACATCGTAGCGCCCTTGACTGTCGGAATTAGACCAACTAATATTAACATTATACGGAACTTCCAAAGCATACCAAGCTTCGGGATCTACTCCTAAATCCTCGACTTTTTCCACGGCTTTCTGCAACTGACCTGCTGTGGGAAATTTATCGACAACAGACAGCAACTCTGCCGCCTTAACTGCTGCCGTTACCGGCGCATTAGGCACATTAGCAATTCTTAAAACATCGAGTTGATTTTGCAATAATATTTGTTGCACCTTGGTAACAGTCAGATTATGATTTTCATCCAACCAATCCAGCCGTTTTTCTGCGCCCCGCTCCCCTTTTGGCGATGATTTTGGGCGTGCTGTTTCAGACGCAATATGCAGAATCGCATTGTACCGAAAAGCAGTTAACTCATTGCGATGACTACCGCGAATTAATTGAATCTCTACGCCGTCAATCTGCGGAAAGCAGTGCTTTAATGCGCCAAAAAAATCTGGCTCAATAACTAACTCTGTTTCTTGAAAAATTTGCATTTGTACTCGCTGCTGCAACTGTTCGACCGCGAGAGAAGGTTCGGCTTGATACAGTTGTACCGAAGCGTGGAAAGCTGCCAGCAACGGCAAGCTGCGGACATCTCCGATGAATATAAAACCGCCGGGGGCAGTTGCTTTCACCGCACCTTCTAGCACCTGCACGAGATAGTCGATATTTGGGAAATATTGCACGACTGAGTTGAGAATTACTGCGTCAAAAGCTGCTGTCTCTACTCCTTCAAAGTCAGTCGCCATTTTCTGAAGCAGCGTTACATTAGCTAACTGTTGATTTGCCAAGTGCTGCCGAATATAGTTGAGCGAAATAGGTGAAAAGTCTGTGCCGCAATATTGAGTGCAGCGAGAGGCTATTTGGAACAGCAACAAACCCGTGCCGCAGCCAATTTCTAACACTCGGCTAGGCTGCAAAGCTAAAATTTGGGCGGCTTGATTGTTCGCCCAGTCGCGCATCTGTTCTGCTGGGATTGGCTGATTAGTATAACTGCTATTCCAGCCGACAATATTAAATGTTGGATCTGAGTCAACAGCAGGTTGATTGTAAGTTTCATTGTAGAGCATTTGCCACTGCAAAACCTGTTCGTCCTGCAATTGCATTATTTGGTTTTTTTCCCTGGCACTGCTATATTCTGGATTCAGGGCAATATAAGCTACTAAACGTTTATCTCCCTGTCCATCTTCCGAAGCTATTGCTACAGTTTGCTGCACGGCGGGATGTTGAGTTAATAGTGTCTCGATTTCTCCTAATTCGATGCGGAAACCGCGAATTTTTACTTGTTCGTCAATGCGTCCTAAAAATTCAAGGCTGCGATCGCCTCTGTAGCGCACTAAGTCGCCGGTTTTGTAAAGTCGCTCTCCTGAATTTGGTTTAAAAGGATTGGGAATAAAGCTTTGTGCGGTTAAATCTGGGCGGTTGAGGTAGCCGCGAGCGAGTCCGTCTCCGCCGATGTACAATTCGCCAACAACCCCCATTGGTACGGGCTGCAAATATTTGTCTAATATGTAGATTTGAGTGTTAGCAATGGGGCTGCCAATTGTGGGGGCGATGTCTGTTTGCTCTGTTACAGGAATATAACCGGAAGTTGTGACGACGGTGTTTTCGGTTGGGCCGTAATTATTTACTAGCTTAAATGGATGGGATTTTAAAGGATGTTGTTGCAGTTTTTCGCCGCCTGCGAGCAAGATTCGCAAGGCTGTTGTTTGAGGCCAATCTAATAGCAAAAGTTTCTCGGCTAAAGGTGTTGGTAAAAAGCTAATGGTGATGGCGTTTGATACTAACCAGTTTTGCAGTTTTTCAGGATCTCGCCTGATGTCATCTTCTGGAAAGTAGATGCTAGATCCCGCGGCGAGATAAGGCCAAATTTCCCACCCGCAAGCATCAAAGCCGATCGCAGCAATTTGCGTTGCCCGATCGCCCGCTGACACCCCAAACTCTCTTTGATGCCAAAAAACGAGATTTAACAAGCTCCTGTGCTCAATTTCCACTCCTTTCGGCTTTCCCGTGGAGCCGGAGGTGTAAATCGCGTAAACCAGATTTTCGGCTGTGGCGGCGCTGGTGGGATTGTCGGCGATTTCTTGGGAAATCATCTCCCAGTCTGTGTCTAAACGAACTATCTGTAAATGGGGCGAGCGCAAATTCTCTACCCATTGCTGCTGAGTTAACACAACAGATAATTGAGCATCTTTTACCATAAAGCTCGATCGCTCAGCAGGATAGCTCGGATCTAAAATTAGGTAAGCTCCACCCGCTTTCAGGATACCCAACATCCCCACGATCAGAGCGAGCGATCGCCCGCAGCAAAGCCCGACTAAAACTTCCGCCCCAACCCCCATTTTTTTCAGATAACGTGCTAGTTGGTTGCTGCGAAAATTTAGCTCTCGATAGGTGACTTGCTCCTCTCCAAATACCAGCGCCACCGCATCCGGTGTCCGATCGACCTGCATTTCAAATAGCTGATGGATGCACAAATCTTGCGGATAATCCGCCTGAGTATTGTTGCATTCAACTAACAAACGATCGCGCTCTTTGGCGCTCAAATATTGCAAGTTGGCAATTCGCTGTTCGGGATTTGCCACAATGCTTTCTAACAGAGTTTGAAAATGCCCGATCAGGCGCGCAATCGTAGCTTCATCAAATAAATCGGCGCTGTAAATAACCATGCCGCTGATCCCCTCGGAGCTATCAACCCACAGCTTATTGCTGGGCGATTGGTTGCTTCCCGAGCTGTTGGGCGATCGCTCCCACAAATGAAACTCCAAATCAAACCGCGCTGTACCCACATCTAACTGCTGCGGGCTCAGTGTTAATTCTGGCAATTCTAACCGATTCCCCGGCGCGTTTTGCAGCGCAAACGCCACCTGAAATAAGGGATTTTGGTTCAACGCGCGATCGGGGTGCAGTTCTTCTACTAACTTCTCAAACGGCAAATCTTGGTGAGCGTAAGCTCCTAATGCTACCTCTTTGACTCGGTTTAAAAGTTCCCGAAAAGTTGGATTTCCCGACAAATCTGTACGCAGCACCAAACTGTTGACAAAAAAACCGATTAATGCTTCAATTTCACTGCGGTTGCGATTGGCGATCGGCGAACCTACAACAATATCTTCTTGCTGCGCGTAATGGTAAAGCAACGTTTTAAAAGCTGCCAGCACAGTCATAAACAGCGTCACTCCTTCGCGCTGGCTCAACGTTTCTAAAGCCTCGCTCAGTTGTTTTGGCAGTTGCAAAAATTGCCTTTTGCCTCGGTAACTTTGAATTGCTGGCCTGGGTCTATCCGCAGGCAAATTTAGCAGAGAAATGCCGTTTAACTGCTGCCGCCAGTAAGCAAGCTGCGTTTCTAAAACTTCCCCTTGCAGCCATTCGCGCTGCCATTTTGCAAAATCAGCATACTGGATCGACAAATCCGGTAAAGGCGAAGGTTTTTCGCTAGCAAATGCCGTGTAAAGTGCGCCTAATTCCTGAATAAGCACTCCGATTGACCAACCATCGGAGACAATGTGGTGCATATTCAGCATTAGTAAATATTCGGCATCATCTAACTGCAATAATGTGACTCGCAGCAACAAGTCATTGGACAAATTGAAAGAGCGTTGAGCTTCCTGGGCGGTGAGCCGGTTTGCTTCAGTTTGTCGAGATTCCTTTGGCAAGCTTCGCAAGTCCACTACATTAATAGGGAGGTGGAAAGCAGCAGCTATTCTCTGAACTGGTTGCCCCGAAACTACTGCTAAAGTCGTGCGTAAAGCTTCGTGGCGGCGCACAATTTCATTGAAAGTTTGTTGCAGCGCCGAAAAATTGAGCGAACCTGTCAAACGCAAGGCTGCGGGAACATTATAAAAAGGATTGTTCGGGACTAATTGGTCGAGAAACCACAAGCGCTGCTGTGCAAAGGAAAGCGGTAGATTTCCGTCCCGCCCCATAGGAACAATCGGTGTAGCAGTGAAACTAGAAGTACGATTAGCTGCTTTTAAAAAGGAAATAATTTCTGCTTTTCTCTGAGAAATTTTGGCGCGCAGTTCTGGTGTAAGAATTCCTTCGGGAGCGTTGCAGCGCAGGATCTCGCCCTCAACAAAAATATTAATATCTAGACTGCGAAGGTAAGATAAAAACTCAACTAACTCCACCGTGACAGAATCTCTGGCATTTGGCGATGAACTCGATATTTTTGGCTCGGGCATTTTGAGTCATCCTGTGATATCGATTCCGGTTGCACCGGAATCATTGTTGACTGTTGACTGTTGACTGTTGACTGTTGACGGACGGGTCAAAAAAATGAAAATTGCGCGAATTATTATTTGTTGCGAGCTTGATTCGACTTGATGCCCGACTTTTGAAGCAAGCATTTGATATCATTCCGGCCTGACTGCCGGAATTGATATGATTACTTTTGCAAATATAAAAGAAATTCCACCAGCGCACAAGCTAAGAGCTTAACTTACCCCTTGCCTACTGTGGCCTAACCTGAGTATGATTCTGTTTGAATCCGCAACCCAAATTCTACCCAAGGTTTCAGCTTATGCCGTTCATGCCCTTCAATTTTCTGTTCCTATGGCTGGTAGGACTGCTGTCGATCGGGGTACTTGGCGGAGGTATATACATTATTTACGAATGGTACATCGGCGAACTTGTAGGGATTTCCTACTTAGTCAGCGGAGTCTTAATGCTTCTTTGGTCTGTTGGCGGCCGCTTTATCAGTTTGCCCCTGTTCCGCCGCCCCGGTGCTGACGAACCGAAGCCGACGCGGACGGGTACGGTGCAGCGGGTAGAGAGGCCTGATGGCACTATTTTACAAGTAGAATTCTACGGCCCAGAGGACGGACAGCCGATTATTCTCTCCCACGGTTGGGGGCCGAACAGTATGGTTTGGTATTACGCGAAACGACAACTAAGCGATCGCTTCCGAGTGATTGTTTGGGATCTTCCAGGTTTGGGAAAATCCACTCGACCAAAAAACAGCGACTACTCCCTAGAAAAATTTGCCCGCGATCTCGAAGCCGTCATTGCCATAGCAGGAACTAAACCTGTTATCCTACTCGGACACAGCATGGGCGGCATGATTGCTCTAACATTCAGTCGGCTTTTTCCAGAACTTCTCGGTAGTCGAGTAGCTGGTTTAATTCTGGTAGATACGACTTATACTAATCCTCTCAAAACCGCTATTTTTAGCGGTTTATGGCGCGCTTTGCAGAAGCCGCTGCTCCAACCTATGCTCTATCTCACAATAGCTCTTGAACCCATTATGTGGGGAATGACTTGGCTGAGCTATCTCAATGGTTCACTGTACATCAGTGTAGAAGTATCGGGATTTAAAGGCACTGAAACGCGCGGTCAATTAGAGTTTTCCGCTTTCTTATCAGCCTTGGGTTCTCCCGGCGTTCTCGCTCGCGGCACATTGGGAATGCTCAAATTTGACGAAACAAAAACTTTGCCATCAATTGACATTCCAGTGTTGGTGATCTGCGGCGATTCAGATATCGCCACTACCCCCCCAGCTAGCCTGCGAATGAAAGCAGAATTACCTCAAGCAGAGCTAGTTACTATACAGAAAGGAGGACACATGGCATTAATGGAACATAACCAGCAGTTTGCCGAAGCTGTCAGGGCATTCTGCACTGAAATTTCGTGACTAAAAATGTGAGTTAAAATCCTGTAGGTTCTGGCTGGGGATACCCTATTTTTCTTCTTAGTCTTAATGTCCCGAACTAAAGAAGAATCTTTGATAAAGTGATAATAAAGCTTGTCCCCTTGCCCTCTACACTTTCAACCGTAAGTGTCCCTTTATGGGCTTCAATAATACTCTTTGCTAAAAATAATCCTAATCCCCAGCCGGTTTGCTCCTCAGCACAAATGGTTCGACGAAATTGTTGAAAGAGGATGGATTGAGCGTCTAGGGCGATCGGATCGCCTTCATTATGGATAGTAAGGCTGATCTGCGTTTCAGTTTGCTGGAGCGTGAGTGTAATAGGCGTACTAGGCGCACCATATTTCACAGCGTTAATTGCTAAATTTTCAATCACCCGCCGTATTTCTTTACGGCTGCAAAAAGTCCTCATTTCAGAATTAGAGACTACAACAAACCGCTCTCCATACGCGAAGCTCAAATCTTCTACCACCTCTTGGACTAGCATCACAAAATCGCATTCTTCAAATTCAATCTTTAAGCTCTGCCCTGCCCGCAGCCGACTCGCATCAAGCAGATTTTGAATCATCGAATCCAGCCGATTGATCGCACTGAGCATCCTCGCCGCCACATCCATATGGCTGTCTCCTCGTTCAAGCCGCCGCAGAGTTAGTTGAGTTCCCATTTTTACGACATTGATGGGATTTCTGAGGTCGTGAGTTAACGTCACCATAAATAGTTCTTGAATATCTCGCAGCGTTTCGGAGAATTGAGTAGCCGCGTCATTAACGGCTTGCTCAATGGAGCCGATAATAATGTCTCTATCTTGCACTTCCAAAGGTGCTTCTTCTTCTAAAACTTGAAATATTACTTGACGGAGGAGGTGATACTCGAAAATGAGGTGACTCATGGAGTAGTCCGCATACCCCGCCCGTTCATGCCCATGCAGCTTGCCAATCCGCGTACTTTCTACCTCGTCGGCTGTAATTCGGGCAGATGTCCTGACAATTCTGTTTGAGAGTTCATCTACCAGTTGGTTTAAGTAGAGAGGTAGGGAATCTTGCAAGACAAGAGAATCTTGATGCGTTGATGCGCTGACTTCCTCACGCGCCCGCTTCTCCCACATCCGCATAATTTTTTCAGCATTTTGTTTAAGACGGTCAGACGCTTGGTTGGACATCGTTTCGGATTTTCTTGATGACTGGCTGTTGAGAAAACATTTTCTCCCTTATTTTTAATGCCCTGCAAGCAATTTTGCAAGTATATAGGCAGCCTCAGCCTTTAGGAGGTTAGCAAGTAACAGGTCTACATCTCCTCGTGAAGCAGACTTGAATATCAGTTCCCATTGCGGTAATTTCTACCGACAGGCAAATGCCAATTCCACAAAACAATCAAAATCATCCAATTATGTAAGCCCTTAAAATTCCACATCTTCGCGCTCATTTTCGTCTGTTCTGGGAGTATCCAAACCAGTCGCTGCCCAGCGCATTGTTTCAATGTATTTTGCCAGACTCGCCACAGTCGGAGCCTCAAAAAAATTGCTGACCGATAACTCGACTTGCAAAGCGTCTCGGATGCGAGAAATCAACTGAGTTGCTAGCAGGGAATGCCCGCCTAGTTCAAAGAAATTATCATAGATACTAACCTGCTGTTTTCCCAAAACTTTAGCCCAAATTTTCCAGATCGCCTTTTCGAGATCAGTCCGAGGCGCTACATAGTTTTCTGTTAGATCCTCGCTGTCTGTATCTATATCAGGCAAGGCGCGGCGGTCTACTTTGCCATTAGGCGTCAGTGGCATATTCTGCAACACTGCATAAGTTGCAGGAACCATATATCCTGGTAACTTTTCTTTCAAAAATTGGCGCAAGTCACTTGACTTGAGATTTTGAGTTTCGGATTTTTCATTAATACCGTCAGGAATAACATAAGCTACCAAATGTTTATCGTCTGGGATGTCTTCTCTCACAATTACTACTGCTTCGCGCACTTGTGGATGCTGGCACAAAGCCGCTTCAATTTCTCCCAATTCGATGCGGTAGCCGCGAATTTTTACTTGGTCGTCAACGCGACCTAAAAACTCGATGTTGCCGTCAACCAGATAGCGGCCTAAATCACCTGTTTTATAAAGGCTAGAACCAGATTTATTGCTAAAAGGATTGGGAATGAATGCAGCCGCAGTTAAATCAGGCTGGTTGAGGTAGCCTTTCGCCAGTCCGTCACCGCCGACGTACAATTGACCTATAACACCGATCGCCACCGGCTGCAAATCCGCATCGAGGAGATAAATTTGCGTGTTGGCGATCGGGCGGCCGATGGGGATAGATGTTGCGGTTTCGGGTACGTCTTGCACGCAATAATAAGCCGAAAATGTGGTATTTTCTGTAGGCCCGTAAACGTGGATTAATTGAGTGGTTGGCGCGTGTTTGAGAACTTTTTTAACCCATCTCATATCGACCGATTCTCCCCCAAACAGCAAGCAGCGCAGCGAATTAAAAGCTTGCGGTAAAACTCTAGCAATTTGTTTAAATAAGGCAGTTGTTAAAAACAAGATGGTGATGCCTTGTTGGCGCAGTTCTAAGGCTAAATCGTGTGGCGAAAGGGTAATATTTGTGCTAATTCCCACGAGTTGAGCGCCGTTAAGCAAGGCTCCCCAAATCTCGAATGTTGCTGCATCGAATGAAGCGTTTGATGCTTGGGCAATTTTATCGGTAGGTTCTATTTTTATATAGTTGGTGTTGAGTACCAGCCGATTTACTGCTTTGTGGGTGACAGCAACTCCTTTGGGTTTTCCTGTAGATCCAGATGTGTAAATAACGTAAGCTAGGTTGTCTGCTGTTGCGGTGTTGGCGGGATTTTCGGTGCTTTCTTTGGCTATGTGTTCCCAGTCGCGATCGAAGTAAATCACCGAGTTTGAGAAGTCTCGGAAATTCTCAATCAATTTATCCTGAATTAGCAAGACTTTAACTCGCGCATCTTCCAGCATCAAGTTTAGCCGATCGCGCGGATAGCTCGGATCTAACGGTAGGTAAGCTCCTCCCGCTTTCAGTACAGCCAACATCCCGACAATTAGGTCGATCGATCGCTCTGCACAAAGCCCCACTAAAACCTCCGCCCCCACGCCCAGTTTTTGCAGGTAGCGCGCCAGTTGGTTGCTGCGACTGTTGAGTTCTCTGTAAGTCAAGTGCTGGTCCTCGAAAGTTAGGGCGACATCCTCCAGATGCTGCTGGACTCGCTCTTCAAATAACTGATGAATGCACTTATTTTGAGGATAATCTGTCCGAGTATCGTTCCATTCTCTGAATAATTGATTCACTTCATCCTCGCTCAATAAAGGTAAGTTAGCAATTCCTTGTTCTGGATTAGCCACAATGCTTTCCAGCAGCGTTTTAAAATGCCTCAGCATTCGGGCGATCGTAACTTCATCAAATAAATCTGTATTGTACACAGCTAAGCCTCGGAGGCCTTCCGAATCTTCCCAATGTTCGCCATATCTGCTCCTAAAGTTATCGGAAGCTTCCCACAAATACAGCTCTAAATCAAAGCGCGTTGTTTGAGTCTCTAAAGGAAAAGAACTCAACTTTAATTCTGGCAATTCTAGCTCGTCAAGCGGCGCATTTTGCAGCCCGAATACCACCTGAAACAAGGGGTGGCGATTCAACGATCGCTCTGGGTGCAATTCCTCGACGAGCTTCTCAAAAGGCAAATCTTGGTGAGCATAAGCTCCCAGGGTTACTTCCCGCACCCGGCCCAAAAAATCTCGAAATGTCGGGTTTCCCGAACAGTCTGTTCGCAGCACTAAAGTATTGACAAAAAAACCGATTAATGATTCTATTTCGCTGCGGTTGCGATTGGCGATCGGCGAACCTACCACAATATCTTCTTGTTGCGAGTAGCGGTAAAGCAAAGTTTGAAATGCTGCGAGCATTGTCATAAATAAAGTCGCTCCTTCTCGCTGCGAGAGCGCTACAAGTGCGTCCTTCAGCTTTTTAGACAGTTCTAAATATTGAGTTTTTCCCCGATAATTTTGCCGAGCTGGTGCAGGGCGATCGGTGGGCAAATTTAACACCGAAATCCCGTGCAATTGCTGCCGCCAATAAGCTAGCTGAGTTTCTAATACTTCGCCTTGCAGCCATTCGCGCTGCCACTCGGCAAAATCGGCATATTGCAGAGATAATTCTGGCAGGGGAGATGGCTGTTGATTTATCAAAGCTGTATAGATAGCTTCTATTTCTCGAATTAGCACCCCGATCGACCAATCATCAGAGGCGATGTGGTGCATATTTAGCAATAGAATATGCTCGGTTTCTGTCAGCCGCAGGATGGTTACTCGCATCAGCGGCCCCGTGGATAAATTGAAAGGGCGAAGAGATTCTGCGGCGGCGAGTTTCTTTGCTTCGGTTTCCCGTATTTCTGGCGACCAATGTTGCAGTTCTAATAGTATTAAATTAGTCTTGAAAGCAGAAGAGATTATCTGCACTGGTTGACCTGATATCGCCGCAAAAGTGGTTCGCAAAGTTTCGTGTCGCTGCACTATTTCGTTGAAGGTTTGCTCTAAGGCTGTTAAGTTGAGGGAACCAGTTAAGCGCAGTGCTGTTACTACATTATAGAAAGGGTTTTCCGGTGCGAATTGGTCGAGAAACCACAAGCGCTGCTGGGCAAATGATGCCGGAAAGACAAAGACTTCGGCTTCTGAGGAAATATTCAGTTTTTCTATATCGCTTGTCAAGGAATTGTCATAAATTTCGGATGCCATATCTGTTGCTCTTGGGGGATGGGATGTGCTAATTTTTGGATGGCGCGGGGTGGCTTTTTCAGGGTGCGATCGCCTCTTAAAACTTTCGCGAGCAAAAGATCGGAACTGTTAAAATCATAAACCTGGGTGCGGGAGTGCGGCAGAAAGGCGGGCAAAAGAAACCGGATTTCTGGCTGCAGCATCAAGTTATCCATTGAGGGGCTAGGAGTGCGACCCCCCAATCAAATTTAGTCGCGGAACGGGCTCTTAGGCTTGTGATTCGGGTGCAATCGGGTGAGTTAGATGCGAGAATTACCGGGAGCAATCCGTGGAGAGGTCATGCTGTAGTATGATTTCTAATTGCACAAAGTGTTCTTGGGGCGATTCCCTACCGGATAGCTTTGCTTCACGCAATTTTCTCACATTTGTAGCTTAGCGACTACTATTGATTCAACAGTGTCCGCAATCTTTTAGAGCCACTCACTAGAACTTGCGGCCTGATTTGGCAAAATACTTAAGAACAGTGAACGTGCAGTTTAAATTAGAGGTTATAGGCTAATGGCGCAGCGGAACGTATACTCGTCAAAGGGCGAGCCAGAGGATGCACAATCAGCAGAAGAAGTCCTCCACTCAGTAATGCAAGAACTGGACGCTTTGCATGAAAATGTCAAAGGCCAGTTAAATCAAGACATTACTCGGCTGCAAACTGAAAAAAATCACCTGATTGAAGATATTGAAGACCTCCGGGAGCAATATCGCAAATTGCAGTCTCAGCAAATGGAATCTCTGTCGGGGCGATACATTCAGCAGCAGCAATTGTGGCTGAAGCAATTGGCTCAAGTTTTGGCTCACAATTTGCAGGATTTGTTGGTGCAGCGGTTCAACGAACTCAGCGCTAATTCGGGAAATTCTCTCAGCAGCCCGATTCCCAGCGGCGAGTTCCCGATACCCCTGCCACCGAGCAACTACGACGAACGCGCCTCGCAGTTGCTGGCGGCGCTGGATGAAAGGATCGATCGCAGTTTCCAGATGCTGGAACAAGATTTAACCAGTTACGAAAGCGAGCTTTCCGTGCGGCTCAACAACATGAAAACCTTGGAACTGCAAGGGGAAGAGCTGTTACAAAATCTCGTAAACCGCATCAGGGAAGAACTCGAAGAAGAAGAAGAATATCTTGAGAATCCTTTCGATGCTCAAGATTCCTATGTCGAAGAATCAACTAATTCTCTTAATTCTGTCCGCCCGCAACTTCTGCAGCCGCCAACACCTGCGGAAACGCCGCGAGAACCGGTTCCACAGCCTTCTTCAGCGCCACCGACGGCACCCGCTAAAGTAGCTTCTCAAGTGCAGACAGGTTTGGTGCTGGCTTTGTCTTCGGCGGTGGTATTGTCGCTGTTTAATGTTTGTTTGAGAATTCTGATTAAAAGCAAAAATCCTCGGATGGTTTTTGGGTTGTTTGAATTTCCGGGGGTGGTGACTCCAGGCTTTGGAAATTCTTTGTTGATTTTGTTGATGCGGCTGATCGTGGTGATGGCTTTGATGCCGATATTGGCGACATTTCTGTATCCTTCTGTGTGGAAAGATATTAGACGGTTGTTCCAGTCGGGCGATCGAGCTTTGTGGAGTAAAGTTTTAGGAAGCGCATTTTTTCTGTTTTTGTCTCAGGTTTTGATTTATTTGGCGATCGGCAATATTCCAGCGGGGATTGCGATTACGATTTTCTTTATTTACCCGATCGTCACCGTACTAGGTTCTTGGATCTTGTTTGGTTCTCGCCCCACCACAGTCGGCTTTTTGGCGATAGTCGGGATTACCGCAGGTCTGATTTTAGCTGGGTGGCCGAGTTTTGCGGCCCCACCTCCGGACGGCGGCAATGTTGGAGTGGGAGTCGCTGCGGCACTGGCTTCTGGGATTACCTTTGCAGGTTACGTATTGCTGACGCAAATGGCCGCGGGCAAACTGCACCCAATTCCTTTTAGTTTAGTTAATTTCGCCGCAATTTTTGTATTTTCCTCCCTAAGTTTGTGGGTGCCGCTGTCGGACAATTTTTCTCCTAAAATAGACCAAAATGTTTGGCCTGGTTTGATTATCGGAGGCGTTGTTTTAGGGGTGCTGACGCTGTTTAGCTATCTTTTGAATAATTTTGCCATCCGCTTTGCGGGGGCAGCCTTAGCGTCAGTAATTGGCACTTTGGGGCCAGCGCTGACCGCACTTTTTGCGTTTATAATTATCAATGAGAATTTGCAGCCTGTGGCAATTCTGGGCATGGCTGTGGTGACGTTGAGCGTGGCTGCTATGAGTGTGGAACGCATAATGGCTCCTCAGAAGAAGGCTAGTTAAGGCTTGAATTTGGGCGATCGTCCATTCCCAAACCCGGTTTCTTGAAGAAACCGGGTTTCTCAATGCCGAGACAAGATCAATAGGCTTATTGCATAAATTTTTGATTAATAGGGAAACCGTAGAGGCATTTCAAGATAGGAGAAGGAATGCCTACAATTGGAGTTTAAACAACAGAAATAACCACTCGAAAACCCACAATACTAGCCTTACAATCCGGCTGATATCTGAGGCGACACGCGCTGCGACAATTCGGAGGATGATCGTTCCAAGAACCCCCCCGCAACAACCTCAGCGAAGAGTCCCCGTCAGACTCCCAAACGCTACCATCCGCAGGCGCACCGTTATAATTATTGTGCCAAGAATCCGCGCACCATTCCCAAACATTTCCGTGGAAATCGTACAATCCGAAAGCATTAGGTTTAAAACTGCCAACATCTGTCGTTTGAAAGCGATAAACTCCCTTCGACGCATCAGCGTAATTAGAATTTCCGTTGTAATTTGCTAACTCGCTGGTAATCGTTTCCCCAAAATGAAACGGCCCCGTAGTTTGCCCCCGGCAAGCATATTCCCATTGGGCTTCGCTAGGCAAGCGATAATTCTTACCAGTTTTGCGAGAAAGTCGATCGCAAAACTCCACAGCCTCGTACCAAGATACATTTTCTACAGGTCGATTTGCACCTTTAAAACGGGCCGCATCGGGATTGAGAAATATTTTAATTTCCGGCAGCGCCGCAACTGCTGCCCACTGGGCCTGAGTGACTGGAAATTTGCCCATATAGAAAGATGCTAAAGTTACTGGGTGCTGCGGTTTTTCGTCGCTGTCGCCCCGCTCTTTTGGAGAACCCATGAGGAAAGTACCGCCAGGAACAGATACCATTTCCAGCATTGTACTGCTACCGAGATGTTCTTCAAAAAAACGCGCTTGGCCGCTGTTAACATTAGTTGGCTTCCCGCGCTTGTCTACTGTCACCACCTGAAATTCAAAAGTGCTTTTGACAGCAGCAATTCTCTGCGATGCCTTGTTCAATGGCGGATTGGTGTTGGATTTTTTCCTCGGATTGACAGAGATATTGCTGTTGATTTGCCCGCTTTGATTGAGCGGGCTATTGATTGCAAGTTGTCCTCCCTTTGTCCGAAAAGAATTTAGAGCAAGTTGTCCTCCATTGGCACAATGGGGTTGGGGAGGTAAAGAATAGAGATTTAAAGCTTTGATTACTTCATCAGCAGATTGATATCTATTTTTGAGATAATCTTGAATTAATTTGTCTAAAACATTTGCCAACTCGCTGCTGATTTTTGTGCCGGCTGGCAACCGTTCTCTCCAAATCCAGCCGCCGTTTATCGGGTCATAAAGGTCATCGGAACCGTCAATCTTTGGCAAACATTGAGTTAGCAGTCTCAGGCAAGTTATTCCCAAACTGTACAAATCGCTGCCGGGGAAAACTTGACCGCGCATTTGTTCTACCGGCGAATATCCGGGCGTTCCTACCGTCGTGCCTACTTTGCTCATCAGGGAGCCCGTCACTTGTTTAGAAATGCCGAAATCTATCAAAACTAACTCTCCGCGGCCTCCCCTTGGGAAAGCTGAATTCCGAAAATTTCCCGCCTTTGGCAGGGAGGAGTTAACAGAGGTGCGACGCCGCATGATATTCTCAAGTTTGATGTCTCGGTGAATGACCTGGCGATCGTGCACAAATTTCAAAATCGGCAAAATATCGGCCAGCAACTGCCAAATTTTTTCTTCGCTAAAAGCACCCTGCTGAGTTAATTCTGCTAGTAAAGTTTGCCCCTCAATCAACTCTTGTACTAAATAAAGTCGCTTGTCTTGTTCAAAATAAGCAATTAATCGAGGAATTTGGGGATGTTCACCGAGTTCGTAAAGTCGTTTCGCTTCTTCTTTAAACAATTGTGAGGCTTTTTCAAGTGCTGAGGTTCCTTGAAATTGGGGTACAAACTGCTTAATTACGCAGGGATCGTCCATACGATCCGTATCTACCGCTTCGTAAGTTCTGCCAAATCCCCCTTCGCCCAACAGTCGAATCACGCGGTAGCGGTTTCTGAAGAGAGGCGTGAGGTCGGACTGGCCGCAACTTTGACAAAATTTAGAGTTGTCGGGATTGAAAGGATGAGAACACGCGGGATTAGAACAGTAGAACATATCTGGGAAGAAATGATCTGGTTAAGGTTATGATATATCTTTTTGGCTTCCTTATGGAATACTAACAATTAATAATTGGTTATTGACAATTGACGGTAGGGTGGACATTACCCGCCGCTTGTGTCGCCGCAACGGAGAAAGTAGAACGCAGAATTTAAAACGCCAATTAATCCAAAGAAAGGGATTTGAGGGCAAAAAATGCCAGCGCGATCGACCGATTTTAGCAACCCGCTTACCGCCGATATTCGTCTGGGGATCTTGGTAATTTCTTTACAGAGGCCAGTATAGTACAACTCGGCGATCGCCCAACCAACAAGCGATCGCACTCAAAGAACTATCCGACTAGAAACTAAGAAAGCGATTTCAATAAGCAATTCCCTCGCTTCATCGGGGTGTAAGAGTTCTACAAGCTCGATCGTCTTTAAAGGCGATCGGGGTAATTTCAACCTAAAATGTCATATTTATACTGCTTCCACCAATTTTGTAAGCGCGCTAAATAACTTTATTTTTGAATAGTTTGACTACTAAAATAAGTAATAAAAACAGACCACAACATGATAATGATACTATTGTTTCGGTGATATTTGGTGATATAAATATGATAAATCCCTGGTCTTTAATCAAGGCAGAGAAACTTGAGACACAAAATGGCATGAGATATAACCTGAATGCCTGCCAATGATCTCTTTTGCCTTTACTAGAAACACTTAGCATCAGACCCGTACCGATTACAGCACTTATACCAATTGAATTGAGCCATATCTTAACCGAAGGATCAAAATGAAAACAAACTACTATAACATACCAAATGAGATAGCACCAGAGAATAGCTTTATCTAATTTGATTTCGTAAAGATATTGAATCAACCCTTTCATGGATCTAAAAATGCTTGGCTTTTTTCAATTTTATTGATGAATACAACCCGGTGGATTGAATAATTAGGGATGGATAGCAAAAGAGCCTTCTAACGAGACAAAGCGGTTATTTTTAGCGACCAACCATGTCGCTAAAACATTTTGCCGAGTCCTTTGCCAGAAACATATTTCGCCTTAATCTTCATGATTAATCTATAATAGCTATCTGAACAGGATTTTAGCGCATCGCTTCAAAACTTGCTCCGGCGCGATCGCTCTACTGGTATTTTTAAAGTATTGGGTATTGCGATCGCGACCTAACGACTTGGTTCAGTTGCAGACCGCCCCGCAAAACCCCGAACACACACGCAGAAACAGGGCCGGCTTTCCGCCGCACCCTCATTGTTCGGCAATTGTTGATAACTTCTAGCTCATTTGAACGAGGTTAATTGATTGTTCCAAAGTGAATAAGTGCTGCGCGGCTCGCGATGAACCACACCGCGAGTGTGGCAAATAGGTAGAGGTAGAACCGAAGTATGATGAGATTGAATGTGCAATGGACAGCACTATGCAATGTACGAAACACAACGAATACCCAAGCGGCGTTCACATACACTGTATCCACCTGCTTTGTGATGAACAGGTATAGGACAAGCGCATAGAAAAGTACCGGAATCTCGAACAGGTTTTTTAGGTTATCCGATGGATTGGATACGCTTGGTGGCGAAATTTGCGCCAGTGCGCCCGGTACAGCAAGTTCATTCGGATCGAGCTTGATACTGGTGATAAAACTGATACGGCGGATGTACATATACGCCCAGACTAAGAATGTTAGAAACACGGTTGCAAAGAAGGGACTAAAAATTGTAGATTGCGTCATTTCTACCTCTCAAATTTAATGGTTATGATTGTTGGTGGGCGAGAAAGTTCGCCCTAGGGAATGTACAAGGCTTGAAGAAACATAGAGTAACGTAAATCCAATTAGAGGATGGAGTATTTCGAGCTGAAGAGGACTTTTGAGATGAATGCTGGAAAACTGTAGTCCAAGCAGCACTGGCAAACTTGCTGCGAGATGTCGTATTCTGCGTGAGAAGGGGGCGATTAACGACCATCCCAGTAATACTAATGACAGCCCACTGTACCCTCGCACGAACCAAACATGAATATTCCACCATGCAGGATTATTGAAGTAGGCAACTCCAACCGTTAATAACTGAGCAATCAAGCAGACATTAAAGATGATTGAAGTCACATAAAAGCCGAGCTGTATCCCAGGTGTGGGAGTGCGATCGCGATCGGTTTGCGAACTGGTTGTCATGTCAAGTTGCTTTGGAGATTACAAGGGTAATATAATTCGAGTATTGCAATGCTTCTAGACCTCGATCGGGTACTCTTTTTGACAATCCAGCAATTTGGTTACAAGCCCCCAGATTCATCCGTGGGGTCAATTCTAAAATCTAAAATCTAAAATCTAAAATCTAAAATCGGTTGATACCATGACCATGAAAAGTCCCTTGCAGCTTTTATTTGAAGCGATCCACCAGGTAAAGGACGAACAAGATTTGCGATCGCAAGTCGTGCCCAAAATCGGTGAGTATTTTGCAGCTAAACGATCGGGAATCTTTTTCTTCGATCGACTGCCCTTGGTAGATAGCAATCTTCAGAAAACACTGCAAATTGGACTATCAATCGAACATAATCCTGTTGTGCGTTATCTAGCAGAACGTCATGCTCCTGTCCATGAAGCATTGGTGGCATCACCCAAGGTTTGGACAATAATTTGTCCCCGACCCGATCATTGGCACGTGATGGCGGGGCCGATCGTCAGTCGTGGTCAATTAATGGGTGTAGTGGGTTGTACGCGCGATCGCTCAATGCCCGCTTTCGATACAGAAAATCTAGCGGATTTGAGTGCGATCTGTTTGCATTTGTCTGTTTGGGCTGCAACAGTACGCGCGGCGAAGCTATCCCGTAGGGAATCGCAGCACCAACCTTTGAAGACTTCACGCCTAACGCCTCGTGAATTGCAAATTGCCGAATTGGTTGCTTTGGGGCGAACCAACGCAGCAATCGGGAGGGAACTTTGGATTACTGAGAATTCAGTGAAGCAAGCTTTGAAGCGAATGTTCCGTAAGCTTGAGGTTTCGTCTCGTGCAGAAATGGTTGCACAGCTTTCGGCGACAAAATATAATTTGCCAAGTGTAAAAATGTCTCCATCCAACTTGATGCAGAACACTCACCAATAAACTTAAGGCTAGAAACTCAGATAGCGATCCTCTTCTGCAAGCTTCGCTAACGTACTTAATTGAAGAGCGATCGACCAAATGGTAATTTTTAAGTATTCGGTATTGCGATCGAAGCATGATGAGTTCATGAAAATTCTCAACTCCACCTTCAACGACCTCGATACAGTCGGGCTACAACGGGCTTGTTATATCAAGTCCGAGCAATTGCATAATTTAATTGAACTCACAAGTTATTTGATTACCAATATTCAGCGTTTCATGAACTTTTTTTTTCAGTTTATTGAACTTTGTAAAGTAGCTTTTCTTTAAATTAATTGACTTTCTCATGTCTGATTCGGTGAAGTAGTTACTAGCCCAAGCTGGTGTAGGCATTGTATCAAATCCCAAAATCCCACCATTGTATTTGGGTTTTGACTCAACAGATTTAATTTGATATATCAAGGCAAGTAGACTTTTGTAGCTCATCTCAATATCATCCAATTGCTGGTAAAAAATTTGAATTTTTGACATTAACTCTCTACTTCTAGCAAGAAGTAAACGAGACGAGATATCTCGCCATACGCCGCGATTTTGACTAAAGGATGATTGCCATTTTTCCGATAAATCATATTGATTTTTATTAAGAAGCTCCTGAAGTAAGTTGCAGTCTTGCTGTATTTCAAAGCTCAAAAGACAATGAATAGATGCAACCTGCTCACTTATAGATTTCTCTTCATTGCTAAATATCTGTTCCCAATCAGAATAATACTTCTTGAGCAAATCACGATTATTGGGATCTGCCAAGTCATTGCATATATCTTCCCAAAACACTATATAGACAGCGAACTTATTTTCTAATCCACGCTCTTCATTTAAAGACCGGACAAAATCTTGAAGCTTTGTATCTCTTAATGTCGTAGTTGCAATAATGTACTCACTGAGTGGAGATGAAAAGCATTCTGCTTTGAGAATTTCTGCCTGGATTATTTGCTGGTTTAGCTTGTTATCCTCATATCGTTTACACTGAACACCTATATACTTGCCGGAACTGTTTTGCCGACCATAAATATCAATACCATTTTGTGCCTGTCCACTTCTGCCATATCTCTGTGCATGATTGTCGTGCCATTTTCGTTTATAAATTTCCCATGTAATATCCTCAAATTCATCCCAAGATTTAGGTTTTGGTAAATCACTTGTGGAAGGTGTCGGCATGGCGGCTAATGTAATGTTTTTAACAGAGACTGCACTACTAGGATAGCACAACTACCAAATAATTCAGTTTCGATCGCCCAACCGCAAAAAAACAGAAAACCCCCAAAACTATCTTTAAAATGGTTTGGGGGTTTTCTTCCTACATCTCGTTCAAATTACAACTTACTCGGCTCGATCGCCCTTTCCAAAGATCCCACTCTTGGCATAACAATAAGGAGAGAAATTAAGAGAGCGATCGCAATACCGGAATGAAGAGCGATCGACCGCAGGTAATTTTTAAGTATTGGGTATTGGGTATGGCGAGCGCAAATGGTGCCATGAAGTTGTGCGACGCCAAATAACCGTTGCTTCCCAGACTGAAACTGCACTCAAATAAACCTCATTATCTGGAGCGCGAATTGCATCTCGAACATCTGTTGATAACTGGGCGTCACCACTGATGAACCATAAAAAGATGTGCGTATCTAGCAAAATCTTCATTTACCTTCAAATGCAGTGAGGATATCTTCTGGCAAAGGATCGTTGAAATCATCTGGAACGGTAAACTCGCCTGCATACAAACCGAATGGTCGCAATTGCTTGCTGCTAGAAATAGGTCTGAGTTCGGCGATCGGCTTATCTGCTTGCAGGATAACAAAAGTTGCACCTGCTTCCACTTGACGGATATACTTTGAAGGATCGCGCTGAATTTCGTCAACTGTCACGTTCAACATAAAAATGCCTCAGTATAAAGCTCAAAAGCAGTTTCATGGTCTTTTTCAACAACCGCAGTGAACGTTCTGATAAAGTTAAACTAAAGTAGATGAAATAACCATTATAACTGAGATAGCAACCTGTCGTACTCTGCGTGTGAACCAACCCAAAACCAAATCACAGTATCTCCATCCAACTGACCAACGGCTCGATAGTTGTTGCTGATTCTAGCAGAGTAGATTGGTAACTCTGGATGCACTTTTTTGAAACGCAGACTGGGATAATTTGGGTTTTCCTTGAACTGGCGATATGCCTCGCGTGCTTGCTCTTGAACTTGTTTTGGCAGATTAGCAAAAGATTTACGGAATTCGGCTGTAGTACGAGACTTCACAATGTTTCTGGATCGAGTTTTTGGGTTTTACCTGCGTGATACTCAGCCATTGCGGAGGCTGCAAGTTTAGCAAGAACATCGGGAGAACTCGCAAAGGCTCGATCCCATCTTAGATCGTCTTGAAGTTCTTCCAAAATCATTGAGGCGATCGCATCTTGCTCACTTGCAGACAAGGTTTTCAACTTAGCGATCGCACGCTCCAGTAACTCAGTCATGGCTAGCACACTCTTACAATGAAAATGGCATATTATTTATTATCGCTTATTCTAGGCAAATCGATATCTAGGAAGCCGAGCTATCTACGTCGCAAATTCTGGGAAATACTTGTCTACAAAGTTCATAACCTTTTGAAAGTGGAGAATTCCTTCCTCTGGCCTTAGTGTCCCATACTCGTGGTCTAGATATCTAAGTTTCCAATTATCGGAGTTTTTTAGATAAACCTGTGCATAATCTGTTCCATGCCTGCGATCTAACCACCGTAAGGCTCCAATAGCCCATTCTTGGTCGTATTGTCGCTCACCAACGGGTAAGTATGTGTCGAGATACGATCGCAAAACTCTTACCGACTCAGCATCATCAAAACGAGCTAATGCAAAACAATGAAATTGTCCTGCATAACAAGTTTGACTTGGAATCAGCAAACTTTCAATTTTCTTGAGATGTTGTGGAAAGCGCCCAATTCCACAAAGCCAACTTGCACTAATTGTATGCCTCCAACAACGGTTATACATCTGGATAAGTTCTATGTCAGTTACTTCATATAAAGCAACTCTTGTCGAGTCCACAAACGCATCTACATCTTCTTTGTCAATCCGTCGTAAAAAGTTACCGTGTAAAACGTTGAGATAAAGTGGCTGGACATAATGCTTTAAAATATTATATTCTGTCATTCTCTTTGAGTATCAAATTGTTAAGACGGAACATCTCAAATATAACATCATCGCAAATTGACGCCAACCTCTAATAGACGGCGTTGCTGATTCACGGTATGAATCAACTTTTCGCTTGAAGTTACAAAACTCACCATACTGGGCTTATAGCAATTGGGAAATCTTGAATTCATACCTGTATTAAGCAACGCCTAATAGACAAGCTCCAGCCCCAAAAAAATAGAAAACCCCCAAACCCGATTTTAAAATCGGGTTTGGGGGTTTTCTTCCTCGCATCGAGTTCAAATCACAACTTGCTCGGCTCGATCGCCGGAGCACGCAGAGACACAGTTTTATCCGTAGCAGCCTTAGCCACAAGCGAAGGCACAGAATCGCGCAACTTTGCAGTCAACTGTACAGTAGTCGCATCGTAAACCTGAGTCAGCATCTTCGGATACAAACCGATACCGATAATCGGCACTAACAGAGCCGCAATAATAAACACTTCTCGCGGTTCCGCATCTACCAATTCCTCGTGATCCGACAATTCCTTATTTTCAGGCCCGTAGAAGATTTCACGCAGCATTGACAGGAGATAAATCGGAGTCAAAATCACCCCGACAGCAGCTAGAAATACCACACAAACCTTAAAAACAGGATTGTAAGCATCGCTCGTTGCAAAACCTACAAACACCATTAATTCTGCTACAAAACCGCTCATTCCCGGCAAAGCCAAAGAAGCCATAGAACAAGCAGTCCACATCGCGAAAACCTTACGCATTTTCTGCCCGACACCGCCCATTTCATCGAGCATGAGGGTGTGAGTGCGATCGTAAGTGCATCCTACCATGAAGAACAAACTCGCCCCGATTAAACCGTGGGAAACCATTTGCAGCATGGCACCGCTCATTCCCAAATCGGTAAACGAAGCTATCCCAATCAGCACAAACCCCATGTGCGAAATCGAAGAATAAGCAATTTTTCGCTTCAAATTTCGCTGAGCAAAAGAAGTTAAAGCGGCGTAAACAATATTTACCACACCCAAAATTACCAAGATGGGCGCGAAGGTAGCGTGAGCATCCGGGAGCATTCCCGCATTCATCCGCAGCAAAGCATAGCCGCCCATTTTTAGCAGAATTCCTGCTAGCAACATGTGGGCGGGTGCGGTTGCTTCGCCGTGAGCGTCAGGGAGCCAAGTGTGCAGCGGAAAAATTGGCAGTTTGACGCCGTAAGCTATTAAGAAACCTGCATACAGGATCAATTCTACATTCGGGGCGTAATCTTTAGCTGCGATCGCCCGCATATCGAAAGTCACCGTATCGCCGTAAAACGCCATCGTCAGCCCGCCAAGCAAAATAAACAGCGAACCGCCTGCGGTGTACAGGATAAACTTAGTTGCTGCGTAGAGGCGCTTCTTGCCGCCCCAGATCGACAAAATCAGGTAAATCGGGACTAATTCCAGTTCCCAAACCAGGAAAAACAGCAACATATCCTGCACGGCAAAAACTGCGATTTGGCCGCCGTACATTGTCAGCATCAAAAAGTAAAAAAGCTTCGGTTTAAATGTGACGGGCCAAGCTGCTAAAGTAGCCAGCGTAGTAATAAAACCAGTCAGCAAAATCAGCGGCATCGACAAACCGTCAGCACCCACCGACCAATTCAAATCGAGTTGCTGCACCCAACTATAGCTTTCTACCAGTTGCAAATCTGGATTGCTGAAGTCGTACTGAGTGTAAAAAGCGTAAACAAGTAGGGCAAAATCGATTAAACCCACAATTAGGGCATACCACCGCACCGTCTTGCCATCCTTATCGGGAATTAAAGGAATCAGCAAGGACGCAGCAATGGGAAACAGAATTGTTGTTGTTAACCAGGGAAAGTTAGCTGTATCCATTGCGTTTTAAAATGATCCATCAGTTATTAGGTTTAAACACATTTTGCCAATTTTAGCCTAAATTTTATACTTTCTTTAGACGGAACATTTTTTTTTGCTATTATTTGGACAAATTATGCGATCGCAACAGTTAAGTTTAATCACAAATTTATTTCTATTTGCTAATTGTCAATTGTGAGTTTTTGAGCTAATACCCCTTCTTAAAATATCTTCTGCTGGGAAATGGCATTGCCCAAGGCGTGTCAACTTAAGCTGATGATCTGCAATTTTGCGAGTCCGCCAGGGGTTTCAACCCCTGGCTAATAGCGAAAGTCCTCGCTATGAGGACTAATAGATATCTCCAAAAAAGCCAGTATTGAACTGGCAAGATGCCTGTTCCACAATAAGAGGTTTAAGGAGTTCTTCAGTCAAGAAAGAGAGGACTTTAGCTTTGAGACAGGGAATTCATTCCCTGTCGGACTATCGGTTTTACCTGTTTGTTGAGACTAATGGACAAGGCCGTGTCCCTACCGATTTAACTGACTCCCGAAACGATCGCAAAACCCAGAACTGCGACAAACACAATCAGGGCATAAAATTGAGCGCGACCGCTCTCAAAGTATTTCAAACCTTCGCCGGTAATCAGCGTGACCAAACCGGTCAGGTTGACTACACCATCGACGACTCGCAAATCCACTTCCATGACTTGCCGCGCTAAACGGCGGCTGCCTTTGACAAAAAGAAAATCGTTGATATCGTCGAGATACCACTTGTTGAGGGAGAACTCGTAAAGCGGTTTGATTTTTTGGGCGATCGCACTTGCGTCAATTTTACGGCTCAAATACATCAGAGAAGCCAAAGTAATGCCCAGCAAAGCAATACCTACAGAGCTTCCGCCCATAATCAAAAATTCCGTCAAATTGAACTCAGCAGCGTGTTCCAAAACTTCTTCGAGAGACTCGCCAGGAGCGCGAACAAACTGCTCGAAATAATTGGCAAACGGCGTACCGAGAAAACCGATAAACACAGAAGGTACTGCCAGCAACACTAACGGCAGAGCCATTGTCAGAGGAGATTCGTGAGGCAAATGGTCGTGCTCATCGTGACTTTCGCCAGTTGATGCCAATTCCTTAACGTTCATCGCTCCGGGGCCAAAAACAAGACCGGGTTGCAAGAGTTGTCGCTTGATGTCGCTGTCATTGCCCCGGAATTCGCCCTCAAAGGTGCTGAAATACATTCGGAACATATAAAACGCAGTCATCCCGGCCGTCAGCCAGCTAACAGCCCACAAAGCGGGATTTGCTGCGAAGGCGCTGGCGAGGATTTCGTCTTTTGACCAAAAACCAGCAAACGGCGGAATTCCGCAGATTGCCAAATTTCCGATTAAAAAGCAAGAAGCGGTAATCGGCATATATTTCCGCAAGCCGCCCATGACTCGCATATCTTGAGCGAGAGCGGGGTTGTGGCCGACAACTGCTTCCATACCGTGAATGACTGAACCTGAACACAGGAACAGCATTGCTTTGAAATAAGCGTGAGTCATCAAGTGGAAAAGTCCGGCACTGTAAGCGCCGACGCCCATTGCCATCACCATGTAGCCGAGTTGGGAGATGGTGGAGTAGGCGAGGCCTTTTTTGATGTCATTTTGGGTAATCGCGATCGAAGCACCCATAAATGCCGTAAAACAGCCGGTGCAGGCGATCAAATTCATGACAGCCGGCAGCCCCTCAAACACTGGGTACATCCGAGCGATCAGGAATACGCCGGCGGCTACCATTGTCGCGGCGTGGATTAAGGCCGAAATCGGTGTCGGGCCTTCCATTGCGTCTGGCAGCCAGACGTGGAGCGGGAATTGAGCGGATTTGGCTGCTGGCCCCAAAAATATCAGGACGCCGAAGATTGTCGCCAGAGTCGCGGAAAGGGCGCCGGATTCGACTAAGGAGTGCAGGCGTTCGCCCATCACCTCAAATTCAAAGCTACCGGTGGCCCAGTAAATGCCGAGGATGCCCAGCAGTAGGCCGAAGTCGCCGACGCGGTTGGTGACAAAAGCTTTTTGGCAAGCGTCAGCAGCGGGTTTGCGATCGTACCAAAATCCGACTAGCAGGTACGAACACATACCTACCAGTTCCCAGAAAATGTAAATCTGAACAATGTTCGGGCTGATTACGAGACCCAACATCGAGGCGCTGAAGATGCTCAGGTAGGCGTAAAAGCGCACGTACCCGTCATCGTGAGCCATGTAGCCGTCGGTGTAAATCATCACCAAAAAGGCGACCGTAGTGACGATCGCCAGCATCACCGCCGTCAGCGGGTCAATGATATAGCCCATATTCAGCGAGAAGTCGCCAGCAGAAGCCCACTGAATACTGCGGGTGTAGGGTGCGTGGCCCTGTAGTTGACTCCACAGCAATGCGAAAGAGAGTACCATTGACCCTCCGAGTGTGGAGACGATTAATATCGCATTCGCTTGTCGGAGTTTGTTGGTTGCCTGGTTAAAGGTGATTAAGCCTAGACCTACTAGCATTGCGCCTGCCAGTGGCAGGACTGGGATCAGCCAAGCGTATTGATAAAGCAGTTCCATGACTGATGTAGTTTATATCTGTTAACTAGATTTGCCAAACTGTAAACAATTGTAAACTACCCACGCTCCCTAACGGTACAGTTTGGGCTTTTGTTAGCCCTGAATCTATCGGACAAGCCAATAAATTCGAGCCTAAAGGCTGGCTTACACTCAGCCCCAAAAGTCTTATCATCTGGCTACCGTTATCGTCAGCGTCTCCGATCCAGCCACAAGCTATGTTGCTGCATTTGAAAGATTTATTGCTTCTCAATCCGATATGCAGGCAACAATGGCAAGTTTGAGAAGTATAAGCGGGATTAATGGCGATAACCTCGATTCCTTCCTTGATTCCCTTATATTCGAGAAAAGTCCTCAACCGAGAAAAAGCCCACGAGTTTGACAGTCTTCTCTCAGTCTTATTTCTAGGCTTCTGATTGGTTCTTTCCCGAATACCGGTCAGGTCTTCAATGGCAATAGCAGAGCGAGTTAATTTCGCCTCGGAAACGATAGCCTTGCTGATATTGTGATTCAGCCATGTTTGGTATCTTCTCTCCCGTCCCGATAACCGTTTCAAGATTTGTCTCGCCCTGCGACGAGTAGACCTCGTGCCTTGAGACGCTTTTTTTTGGAGAGAAGCCCTAACGCGACTGTATTTATTTCTAATTTCCTTGATTCTTTCCCCTGACCACGATTGACCCGTACTCGTAACGGCAATGTCTGTCCTGCCAAAATCGACACCGATAACATTATCCGAGCTTGATAGTTTCGGTGGTTCCGATTTCAATTGAATATGAACGTACCAATCGCCGTCACGATGCAAGCAGATTTGAGCAGATGTAGGATTCTGACTGGTTAACTTGCCCCGATGGTAGTTACTCGCTCTCAAGGGAAGGGTTAATCGTTTCCCTGTCGTGCTGACGCTTACCGTCCAATCTTTTTCGATAAAACGGAACGTTCGCGCATCACAGTCGAAACTTGTCGGAGCGAAGTTCTTAACTTTCTTCCCCTTCTGTTTCGCTCCGAGACGATTAGCAGCTACCCGACCGCAAGCCCTGACGACGTGGTTAGCTGTCAGTCCGAATTGGTCTTTAACCTCTTTGTAACAGACTGCTTGAATCGAGTTCCGATTGGTTAGTCGGGGGTTTACGTTCTCATCGATCCAGTTACAAGCCGACGCGAAAGCCGTGCAGGTATCGGTCAACAATTGATGTTGCTCGCTACCCACTTGAAGCTTTACTACTAGCGTCAGGACTTGTTCCATTTATCTTGAAAACTCACTATGTTGACATCCTCACCGCCGTAAAACGGACGGTGATTCCTAAACCTCACGATTTATGTTTCTGCTTCATAGCAACTGCCTCCACCCTCAAGGAGTTTATGGCTTTACGTTCGCTCCACAGACTATCCCCGCAAGCCCTGCGGTTCTTATGTGTCGAAATCCAAAAAAGGAGTTCTCATGTGTTTGGTTGATTCTAGGGGTGAACTGTCCATTGCCCTATCCTCTTTTCCCGGTCTACCGATTTTTCTGCGCCGCCAGTTTTACTGGACGAGAGCTCGTTAGGCTGTCTGAATCCATCGTCTCGGGTGGGTCAAGGACCATTTTAATTATACATACTGAAAAATTTGTAAAACCGTCCTAGAAGGACGGGGTTTCCAACCCAATTTTCTGATGAGCCTACCTTGTTTGGCTCTGTTGCGCCAGGGGCGTTTATTGGTCGATCGGCATTCCTCCGATCGCCTGCTTTCATAGGCGAGAGCCTCCTGCCGACATTGAGGCGATCACCCACAGCCGATCTTACGGGCAAAGTTCGCCTCAAATTTATATCGAAAGATAGAGGAGAAAGTTAAGCTTCTCTCAAAAACTGTTGAAACTTCGCTCGAAAATATAGAGCAGAAACCGGGTTTTTTCCCAAAACATGACATCTAAGCCTTGAATCTCGGAAAAAACCAGATTTAAATTCCACGCTTTTAAATGCCAGACACAGCCTGGTAACGAGTAATTTTCCTCTCCCCCTCTACCCCTCTCCCACTCACCTGTTGGCTACTTCCTGAAGTTGCCAACAGGTGAGATGGGGAAACTACGTGAGCCGCCAGCATCCAGGAATCCAGAGTCCGCCGCAGTTCCTCGCGTCCTTGGTAGTCTTCAAATCTAAATCGAACTTTATCGCCCTCAAACAAAATCAGCGTGGGCAGACTTGTCAGCCGATAAGTGTGAGCCAACTTGAAACATTGATCGGCATTCACCCCAACCAGCTTGACTTTTTCTGCCCACTGTGCCTCAAAACTCTTAAGCGTGGGGTCGATCGCGCGGCACAAACCGCACCAAGGAGCCGAAAAGTGAACTAAAACGGGGGTAGAGGCTTGAAACACCTCTTGTGCAAAAGTGCGTTCGCTAACCGACAACACCATGAGCCCTCAAAATTTAATAATTTTTTTTCTATCCTAGGGATCATGCTACCAGTATATGTTCCTAGTGACACGCATCAAAAAAGGATGAATTTGCCACAGCAGGCCCGTAAAAATGACTACACCTAGATAGGAAGGGCGCAGAAACTCAAGCAAATCAAGGGTTTGACGCTTTTGTAGGATTGCCAAAAAAGGCATGATTGAGGTTCGAGATTTGATGGTTTCAAAGGATTCTCCAAAACGAGCCTGAAGTCGCCTGTCGCCGTGCCACACTCCGAACAGGTGGTGAAGTACCAAACCGATGGAAGTGACGAGGGTAAAGCTAGTGCCAATCCACAGCGTGTGGGCGACGCACCAAATCACTTGTCCCACCATTTGCGGGTGACGAGTGATACGAATAATGCCAGTTTCGTAGAGGTGAACTTGGGGCTTTTGGACGGCGGCAATTTCTAGGAGGTTGAAAGTTGCTGGGTACAGAAACAGAAAAGAAATTGCCGAAAGTATCCAAACTGCGGGTTTAACTCCGGGTACTCCCTGTACTTGCCAAAGCTGTACGCCGTCGTAGCGGTGGTTGAAAAAGTAGACAATCAGAATGACGGCTAGCGGCAAACTGACAAGGGCAAACAAAACGCGGTAAAGTCTCGGCCCGATCAGCTTTTCACCTTTGGGCCGGAGGGCTGCTAAACCGCTGTGGGCGATCGCAAAAACCAGTAATAAGCCCAGAATAACTAAGTGGGAGTCGAGCGCCAAGTCGATCGTCATTGCAAATATTAAGAAAAGTTATTGATTCTCGGCCAATTTGTGTCACAAAGTATCTATGGGAGCATTCAGCGGTTATCAGTCAGTTAACTGTTCACTGTTCGCTGTTGACTGTTCGCTGTTCGCTGTTGACTGTTCGCTGTTGACTGTTCGCTGGAAAGCTGTTCGCTGCCTACAGTCAACCGTCAACCGTCAACTGACAACTGACAACTGACAACTGACAATTTAGATATATGTCTGACCTTCCTTTCACTTTAGACCAGTTACGCATTCTCAAGGCGATCGCCTCTGAAGGAAGCTTCAAACGCGCCGCGGACAGCCTCTATGTATCCCAGCCCGCAGTTAGCTTGCAAGTGCAAAACTTAGAGAGACAATTGGACGTGCCGCTGTTTGACCGGGGGGGGCGGCGGGCGCAACTGACCGAAGCCGGACACCTGCTGCTGAGTTACGGCGAGAAAATTTTATCGCTTTGCCAGGAAACTTGTCGAGCTCTGGAAGACTTGCAAAATCTCCAAGGCGGTACTTTGATCGTCGGCGCTTCTCAAACAACGGGAACCTATTTGCTGCCCCGGATGATTGGAATGTTCCGCCAAAAGTACCCGGATGTAGCAGTACAGCTTCACGTTCACTCGACCCGCCGCACGGCGTGGAGTGTGGCCAACGGGCAAATCGATTTGGCAATTGTTGGCGGAGAAATTCCTACCGAACTTGTAGAAGCTTTAGAAATTGTTCCTTACGCTGAGGACGAACTGGCTCTGATTCTCCCTCCATCTCACCCGATGGTACAACAAGAAACTATCCAAAAAGAAGACCTTTACAAATTGCAGTTTATATCTCTCGATTCGCAGTCTACGATCCGCAAAGTAATCGATCAGGTACTGACTCGCTGCGGCATAGACACGCGCCGCTTGAAAATAGAGATGGAACTAAATTCGATCGAAGCCATTAAAAATGCCGTTCAGTCGGGGCTGGGAGCTGCTTTTGTCTCGGTTTCGGCGATCGAAAAAGAGTTGCTCATGGGCGTCTTGCACAAATCTCAAATGGACGAAGTTTTGGTAACTCGCATTTTGTCGCTGATTTACAACCCCAACCGCTACCGTTCTAAAGCAGCAGAGGCTTTCAGCAATGAAATTTTGCCCCAGTTTGCTACTTATTCCACCATCCTGGAGAAGAAAGAACCCCCGGTGATAGATTTGGGATTCATAGAAATAGCAACTCCCAACTCGGCGGGAAGTTAATCTCTTAGGTCGCTGGCAGTTAGCAGTTCGCGGTTAGTTGAGAAATCGAAATTTGGTTTAACCATAACTTTTTCTTGCTTCTTCCTTCTTCCCTCTTCCCTCTTCCTTCTTCCCTCTTCTTACCAAACAAAAATGGAAGTTTACTGCACCCGACCGGGCTGCCCGCGCCCTCAAAACTATTTTCCCGACCTCGATGACAGTTCGCGGCTGAAAACTGTGCAGCAAAAGTTTTGCACCGCTTGCGGGATGCCCATGATTTTGAGCGGGCGCTATTTGCCCGTGAGGTTGTTGGGTCAAGGCGGTTTTGGGGCAGCATTTTTGGCCAGAGACCGCTATACTCCAGCGATGCGGCAGTGCGTTGCTAAACTTTTGCAGCCGTCGGTAAGTCTGACTCCGCCCCAGCTAACAATCGCTCAAACTCTGTTTGAACGGGAAGCGGCGGTGCTGGAAGAACTGGGAAACGAACATTCCCAAATTCCGAGTTTGCTGGCTTTTTTTGAGCTGACTGTTCCGAGTTTGCAGCCGGGAAAAAACGATCAGTTTTTCTATCTGGTTCAAGAATTTATAGACGGTCAAAATTTGGAGGATGAACTAGCTGTTAAAGGCAGGTTCTCGGAGGCGGAAACGGTAGAGGTGCTGCGGGAAATTTTGAAGGTTCTCGATTTTGTGCACTCTCGCGGTTCGATTCACCGGGATATTAAACCTGCTAATATTATGCGGGGTAAAAACGGTCGGCTTTATTTATTAGATTTTGGGGCTGTTAAACAAGTAACACAAAGTGTTGCGAGTGCAAAAGCTTCGACTGGTATTTATTCTTTGGGTTACGCTCCGCCAGAACAGATGAGCGGGCAAGAAGTTTATCCGGCAACGGATTTGTATGCTTTGGCTGTGACTTGTATTACTTTGCTGAGTGGTTTGCAGCCGACGGAGCTTTTTGATAGTTACAGAAACGAATGGAATTGGCAGTCGCGGGTGCAGGTAAGTTCGCGTTTGGCTCACGTTCTCGATCGAATGTTATTATCAGCTCCCAGCCAGCGGTTTCAATCTGCGAGTGAGGTGGAAGCAGCTTTGATGGCTCGACCTCAACAGCCTAACATCGTCGTGCAGCCGCCGACCCTACGGACTGCGACTCCCCTACCGACTCAGCAGCTACCACCGACTCAGCAGCCTCCTGTACGGGTTCCTGCAACACCTCCCGGAGGGCTGCAACCTTCGCAGAGAGCGACTTTTTCGATTTGGGAGGTTTTGTCGGGGGCGGCGTTTACGGGTTTTGAGGCGGGGGTGCTGGCGATCGCCCTGACGAGTTTGCTGCCCTCTCCTGGCTTGAGGATCGGATTGTTGGGGATGATTGTGGCGGGTTTGATTTACGGCCAGTACCGCAGGGCGATCGAACAAACTGAGATGTTGATTATTGGTGCAGGTACTCTGGCTTTGCTGTGGTTTTTCCCGGCTTTGCAGACGGCGGCACTTGCGATTTATCCGAATTCTCCGATCACTGGCGTGTTGTTTGTGGGATGGTTGGGTGCTTTGGGTGCGATCGCTGGAACAGCTATTTTTAGATTGATTTATAAGTTACTTTCTAATATTTTTTAAGCTAATAGTCATCTCCAGAAAAGCCTGTTTTGAACAGGCAAGATGCCTGTTCCACAATAATTAATTATGGGAGATGTCTAATTTAAAATGCACACTCAGAAGTCTATCTACCCGAATTGGGTCATTGCTTGGGGCCCAGAAGCCCGATCGCACCCTGCAACTTGGGAAACTTCCGGTTTTGCCATAATCGGAGCTCAACCCACCTTCAGCCCCAATCAGCGATTTGTGCTGGTAGGTGACTGCTGCTTCGATCGCACTCCCATGCTCAAACAACAGATTGACACAGATGGATTGACCGATTTGGCGATCGTCGCGCGGCTGTGGGAGCAGTACGGTACTAAAACACTGAGCTTGCTGTCAGGACAATTTGCCCTTGCCGTGTGGGATAGAGACGAACAAACATTGTGTCTGGGGCGCGATCGCGTGGGAGCCAAAACGCTCTATTACACCCGTACAGGAACGACTCGCTGGATTGCGCCTCGACTGCGATCGCTCAATCCGTATCACGATCGAGAACTTGATTTAGTTGCTTTGCGCGACTACTTGTGCTGTGCGTTTGTACCCGGAGCACAAACGCTGTGGGAAGCGGTACGAGAGTTGCGGCCCGGTAGCTACCTGTACTTACCGGATATTGAGGCGGAGAGATACTGGCAGCCACAGGAGCAAATTACTAACGCCGATCGCCCTTTGGAATGGCATAGTCAACAAGTGCGATCGCTTTTGGAACAACTGGTGCAGGAAGCGCTACCAGCGGGAGAACCAGTCGCAGCATATCTTTCGGGCGGGATAGACTCAAGTTGCGTCGCCGCGATCGCAGCGCGACTGCACGATCGCCCGGTGCACACTTTTTCCATGCACTTTGGCGCTCAATATCCCAGCGAGATTGAATTTGCCAACCTCGTCGCAGCACATTGTGGCACTGAGCACCATATTTTAGAAGTTTCGCCAAAGCAAATTTGGGAGTTGCTACCGGAAACGCTGGCGGCGATGGATGATCCGGTGGGGGAAGGCTTGACGGTTCCCAATTTGCTGTTGGGGCGATCGGCAAAGCAATTCGCAGACGTGGTACTCAATGGCGAAGGCGGCGATCCGTGCTTTGGCGGGCCGAAAAATAAGCCGATGCTGCTGAATAGTTTGTACGGTTCGGTTCAGGTTAAAGCCGATCCGATCGCAGCTTACTTGACTTCGTTTCAAAAATGCTATGTGGATTTGCCACGTTTGCTGAAGCCGGAGGTTTGGGAAAAGGTGAAGAATGCGCCTTCCGTCTTTGCTGAGGAATTGCAACAGACAGAAACGACGTTTTTGAATCGGCTGATGCGGCTCAACATTGAGTTTAAAGGAGCCGATTACATTTTGACCAAGGTGAATAATCTCACGGCTGCGGCGGGACTAAAAGCTCGATCCCCCCTATTCGATGCGCGGATGGTGGCACTAAGTTTACAAATTCCGCCAGAATATAAGCTTTCGGGCGCGCAGGAAAAAGCGGTTCTCAAGGCTGCTGTGGCGGATTTGCTGCCCGATGTCATTGTCAACCGTCCGAAAAGCGGGATGGTGATGTCGATGCAGCAGTGGTTTTTGAGGGATTGGCAGCGGCAAGCGCGATCGTTGCTGCTGAATCGTCATGCGGCGATCGCACCTTACCTCGATCGAACACTAATCCGCGAGTGGCTAAACTATCGTGGGGAAGTTTTTCCCCGCTATGGGCTGAAGCTGTGGCTGCTGGTGACGCTGGAAATTTGGTTACAAGTGAATCGCCGTTAGGATCGCGAATTAAATAACTTAAGCTGTTCTACATTTAAACTGTGTGTCAAAAATCAATAAAACTCTTGTGGGACGGGCTTCTAGCCTGTCCAGAATTTCCAATTTAAAGGCGTAACAGCTTACAATTTTAATTGTTATTGTGGGACGGGCGGGACGCCCATCCCACAAACTTGTGGAAGTTATTTAATTCTCATTCCTTAGTTATCCAAAACTAGGATAGGAAGCCGTGCCTTGCGTCGTGTCAATTTAAGCACTTGACCCCCAATTTTCTCTATCAACAGCGGCATTTTTCCTATGCGGTTTTCGCTCTTGTTTATATAGCAATCCTCGCATCATTGGTAAATTTATTATTCCCTCCCCTTGATAAGGGGAGGGTTGGGATGGGGTAAAAAGTTTACGACTCCTGCAAGGATTGCTAGAGCTCTCCTGCGATGATTATTGGATGTTTGGTTTCACCCTTTTTTGATTCGCCAACAGTCTCTTGAAATCGCCCGCGCTTCTTCAACCCGCAATGTTAACCATCGGCTTTTTTAACCCCCAATTTCCAGCACTATTTTACCAGTTACTGAGCCTGTTTCTAACAGTTCGTGAGCGGCTTGCGCTTCTTCGAGAGGGAAAGTTTTGCTGACGTGAATTTTTAGCAAGTTGCGATCGCACAAACGAGCACACTTCTGCAGAATATGAGCCTGCTGTTCCTGTTCCTCCACCAAACCTTCCAGCATCGGTGTCAACATTAATTCCAGACTAATTCTCAGATTCCGCA
The DNA here is from genome assembly GCF_036702455.1 of Microcoleus sp. D2_18a_D3. Taxonomy (NCBI): domain Bacteria; kingdom Bacillati; phylum Cyanobacteriota; class Cyanophyceae; order Oscillatoriales; family Microcoleaceae; genus Microcoleus; species Microcoleus sp. D2_18a_D3. The sequence goes on along the minus strand of NZ_JAUBTK010000031.1, from coordinate 18,630 downwards.
TTCTCGCTGTTTTCAAATTGCCCAAAGCCGGATCGGGTTCCAAAATTGTTACCAAATCTCCATAAATCTTCACAGCCGGAATAGTTTGGTAAAAAGTTTCTCCCCCGACTGTATCGAAAGCCAAATCAACTCCTTGTCCTTGAGTCCAAGTCAAAACCTCATCGACAACATTGGTATTTTTGTATAAAATAACTGAATCTGCACCTAGGTGCTTGACAAAATTGGCTTTTTCCTCAGAACTAACAGTCGTGCAAACCTCTGCCCCCTGTAATTTCGCCAACTGTACCGCGACGTGGCCGACACCGCCGGCACCAGCTTGAATCAGCACTTTTTGGCCGGCTTGCAAGCGCCCTCGATCGTACAGCGATTCCCAAGCTGTAATTAAAACTAACGGTGCCGCCGCCGCCTCAGCAAAACTTAAAGCAGCAGGCTTGAGGGCGAGAAAGCGTTCGTCTACAACGGCAAACTCGGCATAAGTACCGATCGACCCGCCCAAACCGCCATTGCAGAAAAAAACCTCGTCTCCTACTTGGAAACTTTGCACACCAGCACCGACAGCCTCTACGACTCCAGCGCCGTCGCACCCCAAAACGTGAGGAGTTTTATCGGGGTAAAAAGTGCCGCGCGATCGCAACTTAGTATCTATCGGATTGATACCCGCCGCTCGCAACCGCACCAAAACATCTCTTTCTGTTTGTAGAGTAGGAGCGGGGATATCTTGCACTTTCAATACGGACGGGCTTCCGGGGGTTTGAAAAACGATCGCTTTCATCATGGGTGTTACACTAGATCAGATAATCCCTAGACTTTATTGTATATTGCTTAGCAAAGCAACAAAAAAGTTTTCGTTTATCCCCAAAATTATGAGGGTTGTTGAAAGGCATTACATAGATCGGCAGCATCAGTTTTATAAACAGTTTGATGACTTATCGTTTCTGTCCCGAAATCTATCCGCTCATGGTAAATATTATATGAGTAAACAAATTTTTCCTTCTGGCTCTAAAGTTGGTGATACCAGAAGTATCAGACTGTTATCTGCCATCTTAAAACCTACCGACGACTCTAAATCATTACCGGCTAAAATTAGCAAGCAAATTCTCAAACAACTTGTTCAGAATTGGGAGGGTTGCCCCAAGTCAAGAATAGCTTATGACCGATATCTACCTCCATTTTCATTCCTCCGCAGCATCCCCCAATACAAACATAAAATCTGGGGATTTAACTTTTTAATTCAGGATAACCAATCGATAGAAAAAAGGGGAGGGGACAAAAATAAGGAACTACTTCATTTATCTCAAAGTGACATAATAAGTTCTACAAAATCCCAAAATGTCCTCAAGGTAAGGATAGGTATTGAAACAGCGCTCTACTTTGTTGAGGCTGCCCATCAAAAGCTTGTAACGTTGGTGGATTTAAATTCTCACCTCATAGCAGGTAGAGATTTATGGCTCGATCACCTCGTCCCTTTGGCATCTAATAAGCCAACATTTATTCCAACTATCTATGATAAAAAACATCTCAAATCAATCCATCAAGGTTTCAATCAGCGCCGAGCATTTTTACTGTCAAAACTTGACCACGGAAAAGATACCACGCGCCAAATCCAGCCACTCACCTTTAATAATCGAAACAAGCGATTAGAAAACTACCTTCATCAAACCAGCAGTTTGATTGTCAAGCGGTTGGTGGATGAGAAAATAATCCAGTTAATTATTGGCCCAAATCTGAGGGGTAAACAAAATATCAAATTAGACCAAAAAAAAGATCAGATTTTTGTAGTAATTACTCATACCCATATCCTAAAAATTATTACTTACCAAGCTGAGTTAGTCGGTATCAAGGTAATAGTTACAGAAGCATATTATACAAAGAAGTGCAGATTTTTGGATTTAGAGCCTGTCGGTAAGCAAGAGTCTTACCAGGGTAAGAGAGGTAAACGTGGGTGGTTTCGGCCTTTGAATGAAAGTCGGATTAATGCTGATGTGAATGCAGCGTTAAATATGATTATAAAAGTAAAGGTCAACTCACCCTTAGAGGAGCGCCACAACCCTAGAGATGTGTTTGCAGTTTCACCTGTACGGGTTGAGCCTGTACGAAAAAAAAACACAAAAAGTTCGGGAATGTCAAGTATTGCCCGGTTTTTGGTCAACTGTTAACTCTCTTGTCGCCTTCAGGGCGATCTGACCTTGTATTTGTTACCCATCCGTGACGATACTTAGTTATTTTTAAATAGATTGGCTTCAGATAACTACAATAATTGTCGAGCGGTGCTAATCGATGTTCGAGCTAGATTTATTTTTTTACTTTGAGATTCTTGCATATCTTCTGGGATTATCGGCGACTTTAGCCTTGGTGTCCGTGATTTATCTCAAGTGGCAGCGAAGGCCTTCCAGTCTACCGCTAGCCCAAGAGCAACAGCAGTTGGCAGAATTAAAGCCCGACGATTTATCTGCGGGATTGAAAATGCGGAAAAACTTTTTGATTTTCCCCAACTCAAATCAGTGGCCGGCAACTGACAGCTTCTTGGGTAAAGTTTTAGGTATGGGCCGCGCTGTATTCTTGGCCAAGCAAGAGCGCCTAAGTGTGAATTCTTCGCCTCTTTTGGGGCCAGGAACCTGCAAAACCCTAAGTCTGAGCATTTCGGCTTCGATGGGGGAAAATCCCGATCGCCCGAATGCCGAGAATCCTCCCAAAGTTACTGCTTCCGAGCAATTAGAGGAAGATTTGCTAGGCGAAATCCTAGCAGGTACTGAGTCGCCGGGGGGAGCAGAATTCTTTGATGCCTTAGTTTGCCACTTAGCCTCAGCACTCGGAGTTCGCACCGCCGTCGCTGCCAAATCGATTAAGTCGAAGGCAGGCACCGATGCTGCTGCCGATAGATTGCAACTTATCAGTTTTTGGAGCGACGGACAGCAGCAGCAAAACTTTGAGTACGACACCGCCAATACTCCCGAAGCGCGGGTGCTGGAGGCGGGAATGTATTCCTGTCCAGACTACCTCTTGGAAACCTTTCCAGAAGACCGCAGACCGGTAGCTACAGGTGCGCGCAGCTTCCTGGGAGTCTTGCTGAAAAACTCTTACGGCGAACCTTTAGGCATTATTTGTATTTTTCACGATCGACCCCTGGTGGAAGCACATCTTGCCAAATTCCGATTAATTCTCAGCATCTTTGCGGGACGGGCAGCCGCCGAATTAGAGCGGCAGCGCCTAGAAGCAGCACTGTCCACTGTAGAAGCGAAATACTGCGCCCTGGTAGAACAAATGCCCGCTGTCACCTACATTTCTCCCCTCAACCGCAAGGCTGCCAAACTTTACATCAGCCCGCAAATTGAGACTTTTCTAGGTTATTCTGTAGCTGAATGGAGAGCCGATCCCGACTTGTGGCTGAAACTCGTTCACCCAGAAGACCGTGACCGCGTGTTAGTTGAAAACGCCACACAGAAATTCAGCGATGGAGAAGATATCTTCTGCGAGGGGTCGCTGGTTTCAGAATACCGCGCGATCGCCCGCAACGGTCGAGTCGTCTGGTTCCGCGATCAAGCGACCGCAGTTCGCGATGAAGCAAGCAAGTCTGTCATCCTTCAAGGCGCAATGTTTGACATCACAGAGACTAAAGTAGCAGCCAGCGCGCTGCTAGAAAGCGAATACCGCTATTACACTTTGGCAAAAATACTGCCGGTGGGGATTTTCCGCGCCGACGCTGCTGGAGATTGCTTGTACGTCAATGAGCGATTTTTGGAGATGGCGGGACTGACTGCGCCAAAGGCACTAGGCGAAGGTTGGGCGCAAAGTTTGCACCCCGAAGACCGCGAGCGTGTTTTGAGCCAGTGGTATGGCGCTGTCACACAAAAGTTGCCCTGTAAGTTAGAGTATCGCTTTTGCAACGGTGACTTCACAACCTGGGTATTTTGGCAAGCAGTGCCAGAAATGACCCAAAGCGGGGAAGTTCTAGGCTATCTCGGCACGTTGACCGATATCAGCGATCGCAAGCAGGCAGAATTCGCCCTGCAACAGGCGGAAGAGAAATACCGCAGTATCTTTGAAAATGCGATCGAAGGCATTTTCCAGACAACGCCCGACGGACGCTACCTCAGCGCTAACCCTGCTTTGGCGAGAATTTACGGCTACGAGTCGGCCGCCGAATTGATCGCGAATATCCAAGACATAGACCGCCAACTTTACCTCGATCCCATCCGCCGCGTCGAGTTTTTGCGCGCGATCGAAAAACAGGGTTTTGTGTCTGAGTTCGAGTCCCAAGTTTACCGCGCTGACGGCACTACTATCTGGGTTTCCGAGAACGGCCGGGCAGTTCGCGACCCTGACGGAAATTTACTTTACTACGAAGGCACTGTCGAAGATATTACCCTCCGCAAAATAGCCGAAGATAAGTTAGTACACGATGCTTTGCACGATATGCTAACCGGTTTGCCCAACCGAGCTTTATTTATGGATCGCTTGGGGCACGCGATCGAGCTTTCAAAACGTCGCCCGGAGATTTTGTTTGCGGTGCTGTTTATCGATCTCGATCGCTTTAAGGTTGTTAACGACAGTTTGGGGCATTTAGTGGGCGATCGGTTGCTGATCGCGATCGCGCAGCGTCTGGGAATCTGTTTGCGCGCTGGAGATACTGTTGCCCGTCTCGGTGGCGACGAATTCGCTATTTTGCTGGAAAATATCAAAAGCGCCGAGGATGCGATCCAGATTGCCGAACGAGTGCAGGCGGAACTGGCAGAGCCTTTTTACCTTAACGAATATCAAGTTTTTACCAGTGCTAGCATTGGGATTGTTTGTTCTGGTTTTCCTCCGTATCCAAGGGAAACCAGCAAACTGTCGAACCCCGAAAATCTGGGAAATATCGATCGAGAAACTTCTTTGTCTTGCTTATCTTCTGACTCTCCTGTTCCCAATGCCCCGTTCCCCATATTGTACGATCGGCCTGAAGAACTGCTCCGAGATGCAGATGCTGCCATGTATCATGCTAAGGGATTGGGCAAAGCTCGCCACGAAGTTTTTGACTTAAGTATGCACACTCGAGCCGTCGCCCTTTTGCAACTGGAAAACGACCTGCGACGCGCTTTAGACTCCCAGGAATTTCAGCTTTACTATCAGCCCATCGTCTCTCTAGTTACTGGTAGAATCAGCGGTTTTGAAGCGCTGATTCGGTGGTATCACCCGGAGCGGGGTGTCGTATCTCCTGGCGAGTTTATTTTAGTAGCTGAAGAAACTAGATTGATTATACCTATGGGCTGGTGGATGATGCGATCGGCTTGTCATCAGATCCACGAGTGGCACCAAAAATTCCCAACAAATCCGCCCTTGACTGTCAGCGTCAACCTTTCTAACCAACAATTTAAACAACCAGATTTAATCGAGCGCATTCGTGAAATTTTACAAGAAACTCAGCTTGACCCCCGCACTTTAAAGGTAGAAATTACTGAAGGCGTCATCATGGAGAATGCGGAATCAGCAGTCGCTATCCTCGCGGAATTGAAAAATTTAGAAATTCAATTATATATTGACGATTTCGGCACTGGCTATTCTTCTTTGAGCCGCCTGCACACTTTTCCCACTGATGCTTTAAAAATCGATCGAGCTTTTGTCAGCCGCATGACTGAAGATGAAGGCAACGAAGCGATTGTACAGACTATTTTAATTTTAGCCAGTCATTTAGGTATGGATGTAATTGCTGAAGGAATCGAAACCATCGAACAGCTTAATTTACTCAGAGCGCTGCAATGCGAATACGGACAAGGATACTTTTTCTCAAAGCCTATAGACAGCATCGCAGCCACACTTTTGATAGAAAGTCAACCTAAATGGTAATTAGTCAGGAGTCATTAGTCATTGGTCATCAGTCATTGGTAATTGGTAGTTGGTAATAAGAAGTCGAAAGTTAAAAGTTAAAACATTCTTTCTGACTAATGACTAATGACTAATGACTAATGACTAATGACTTAAACTTTCGCTTCCAAAGACTTGAGAAACTCAGTATTTACCCCCGACTCCCGCGTCAGGGCAATTTTCCCAGTACGAGCAATTTCCTTAATCCCAAATCTATTGAGAACCTGGACGATCGCCACCATTTTACCGGGATCTCCGACAACTTCCAATGTCAGCGTATCATCACCAATATCCACCACTCGCGCTCTAAAAATTTGAGCTAACTCAATTATCTCCGATCGCGTCCCGCTAACAGCATTAACTTTCAGCAACATCAACTCGCGTTCCACACAGGGAATTTCCGTTATATCCTGAACTTTAAGCACGTTAATCAACTTGTACAGTTGCTTTGTCAACTGCTCGATAATTTGGTCATCTCCCGGTACAACCATCGTAATCCGAGACACTCCCCCTTGTTCCGCCGGGCCAACGGCCAGACTTTCAATATTAAAACCCCGACGGGCAAACAAACCAGCAATTCGAGTGAGGACACCCGCTTCATCTTCAACTAAAACCGAAAGAGTGTGTTTCATTTATCCCAAAAAGACGCATTTCGTGCAATTCTACTTTCGCCAATTCGCCTTTTAGCAGAACTGCACGGTCATTGAACCTGTATTAAACAATATATAGCAGTTGACAGTTGACAGTTGACAGTTGACAGTTGACAGTTACATATAGCAGTTCGATCGCTTTGTGAGGTAAGCCCGCTGTGCCCTATATCCCAGAACACCTGATGTTACTGAGAAAGGCTCTAGTATCCGACTCAAACCGTTGATGAAGCAAGGGATCGGGGGCTCTATTCATGACGTTATTTATGTCAAGACCGATGTAGCGGTTGCTATATTATGTTGTACGAGCAGGTATGGGGTCGATTCTTCAATTCTAAAATTGCTTTCGCATTGTTCGCGATCGCCCTGCAACCTCTAAAATCTAAAATCTAAAATCTAAAATCTAAAATCGATTGACGGGGACTGAAATTTTGAGACCAATTGGTCTCAAAATTCCTTCAAATAAAAACCCGGTGTTGCAGAGATGGCATCTGGCGGCGGACTTGTTCTAGTCGATCGGGATTAATTTCTGCGATCGCCACACCCGGTTCCTCTCCAGCATCCGCCAAAATTGCACCCCAAGGGTCTATAATCATCGCGTGACCGTGTGTTTGACGGCGGCCGTAGTGGCGGCCAGTTTGTGCAGGGGCAATCATATAACAAGTATTCTCGATCGCCCTAGCTTGCAACAAAACCTTCCAGTGATCCTTGCCAGTGTAAGCGGTAAACGCCGCCGGCACGAACAAAATATCAGCCCCCTTGTACGACAAATGCCTGTACACCTCCGGGAACCGCACGTCATAGCACACCGAAAGTCCCAGCGTCCCCAAATCCGGCGACACATAAACAGGCGGCAAATCTTCACCAGCTTTCACAGTGTTCGATTCCCTGTAAGTAATGCCGTCTGGCACATTCACATCGAACAAATGTACTTTTCTGTACCTTGCCACTTCCGTGCCGTTTGGGTCTACCAGCAAACAAGTATTGTATACCTTCCCCCCCTCCGTCGGCACTGGAAATCCGCCGCCCAGAATCGTTACCTGGAATCGCTGGGCCATCGTTTTGATAAATTTTTCGCTTTGGAGCCCGATCGCCTCTGCTGAAGCAATCTTTTCCTCCTCCTCTCCCATAAACGAGAAATTTTCTGGTAAGGAAACTAACTCCGCACCCCGACGCACTGCCAGGTCGATTAATTCCTCTGCCTGAACCAAATTTTTTTGCAGGTCAGGCAAGCTAGTCATTTGAATTGCTGCGGCGAGATAAGACTTCATCGATTCAAAATATTAGTCATTAGTCATTAGTCATTAGTCATTAGTCATTAGCCATTAGTCATTAGTCATTGGTAACTAATTTGATAACTAAATAGTTGATATCCTGGGATTTTACCCATTTATGCGCTGTTTAGCACGACGAAATGGTATGGTTTGAGAGTTTTGATATTTGAGTTTTAAATTAACCTGTAACTCATCACTCAAAACTCAAAACTCTCAACTTTTACCTACTAGGTTTTGCAACCTAATTTCCCTCAAATCTTAAGGCATTGGGTGAAAAAGCAGGTCTGGGAAAAAGCGGTTAAATTCAATTAAAGCCGCGCCTTGAATGGATAGCCAAAGGATAGCCAATACTGGGGCGGTCGAAAGAAACTTGACAAAGTATTGCATGAATTCTGCTCCTGAAAATTCGAGACAGTGGGTAATTGCCTATCGGTCTAGCGCGCTAATTGCTAATTTCCAGTTAATTAATTAACTGTTAGCTATTAGCTCTTCTCCATTTCCCAATTTTAGCGGGGGGAAACAGTAATTTCGTCGTCCTTCGCAAACATTTCACCAGTGGTGATTTCTTTGAGAGCTGCTAGAGGCCACAAAAAGCCACTCAGCATAAATGCGACTGCCTTTGGAACATCGATAATAATCTCTTTTTCCTCAGGAGAGTCAGATTTTTTGGCTGCTTGCAGATAAGAACGGCCGACCCAACCAATCCAACCTGCCATATACAAGAACAGTATGCTAGGAATCAAAAAGTCCCCTGCTTTGCTCAAGTTGCCGTCTACGATTAAGTGCGGGTATCCTTCCGGGCCGCACATCGCTTGAGAATAGCGATCGAACCGCGCTTTCGCAGATGCCGGGTCGCCATTTGTAGAACGTGCATTTTTAGCCAGTTCCTTGAATTCGGGAGAGTCCTTGCACGGCACTAAATTGTAAGCCGAAGCAACTGGAGCAAAACTGAACCAGACACTCAACACTAAAATTGCAGCAAACAATCGTCGCATGGAATTGTTTCCTTTTGTTACAAAACAATAAGTTTTTGTACAAGCATTTCAACTTGCCAATCTGGAATCCAGATTACCGTGTTTGTTGACAGTGTAAAGTATCCATCATTGATGTGGCAAATCCCAATAGAGTGAGGGATTCGCGTTTTCATAGGTCAATGCTGAGCTAGCAATACCGCGAGGATATTCCTTCATTGCATCAGATGATGGCCTTACCTGTCGATCGGGCAAAAATCCCTTAACAATAACCTGAGTACAGGTAGAGCGGGGGACTTGCGCCGAATTAGTTAAGCTAGCAATAACTAACCTATCAAATAAAATTACCAGTTAATGGCAACCATTTTCGCGATCGAAACAAGTTGTGACGAAACAGCAGCAGCGATTGTTAAGAATCGTCAAGTTTGCAGCAATGTTGTAGCATCACAAATTAAAATCCACGAGCAGTTTGGCGGAGTAGTGCCGGAAGTCGCTTCGCGGAGTCACCTAGAAATGCTCAATCAGGTAATTGCCCAGTGTCTCGGTGAAGCAAACCTGAGTTGGTCAGAAATTGACGGCATTGCAGCGACTTGTGCCCCCGGTTTAGTAGGTGCATTGTTAGTCGGGCTGACAGCGGCGAAAAGCTTGGCAATAGTCCATCAAAAACCTTTTTTAGGCGTCCACCACCTCGAAGGGCACATCTACGCTTCTTACCTTACCGAACCCGACTTGCAGCCACCGTTTTTGTGTTTGTTAGTTTCCGGGGGACACACTAGCTTCATTTACGTCAAAGATTGCGGCGTTTATGAAACTGTAGGACACACACGCGACGACGCAGCCGGCGAAGCTTTTGATAAAGTAGCGAGACTGTTGCAGCTAGGATATCCCGGCGGGCCGCTGATTGACAAATTGGCAGCCCTTGGCAATCCCCAAGCATACCCTCTACCAGAAGGCAGAATTTCCTTGCCTGGTGGCGGCTACCATCCTTACGACAGCAGTTTTAGCGGCTTGAAAACCGCAGTTTTGCAATTAGTACAGAAACTCAAGAAACAAAATAACAATGTGGGTGCGGAAGGCATCTTGCCTGCCTCTACAATTAATGATATTGCGGCCAGCTTTCAGGAAACTGTAGCTAAGGGTTTAACAAAAAGAGCGATCGACTGTGCCGTAAATTTCGGGCTTAGCACTATTGTAGTGGGTGGGGGAGTTGCAGCAAACAGCGGACTCCGAAAACACTTACAAGCAGCCGCAGCAAAACACAACTTGCGGGTATTGTTTCCGCCATTAAAATATTGTACAGACAACGCAGCAATGATTGGCTGTGCAGCGGCAGAACACTTGCAGCGAGGACACACATCACCGCTAACTTTGGGAGCAAATTCGCGGATGGCTCTCAGCGATATTATGGAACTGTACAAGAGTTATTAGTCATTAGTCATTAGTCATTAGTCAACAGTCAACAGTCAACAGTCAACAGTCAACAGTCAACAGTCAACAGTCAACAGCCAACAGTCAACAGTCAACAGTCAACCCAACGATGAAAATCCGCGACGCAGAAGAAAGCGATTTGCCAGCAATTGTCCAAATATACAACGCAGCAATACCGGGCAGAATGGCCACAGCAGATTTAAAACCAGTCTCAGTCGAAAGCCGCCTCCCGTGGTACAGAGAACACTCCTCCCATTCCTGGCCGATTTGGGTAATGGAATCAGAACAAAATATTGTTGGCTGGCTGAGTTTGCAGATTTTCTACGGACGCGCCGCCTATCAGCATACAGCAGAAGTTAGCATCTACGTCGCACCCGATCGCCAACGCTGCGGAATCGGACAAAATTTATTGCAATCGGCAATTGTGCGGAGTCCAGAATTGAAGCTAAAAACTCTCATAGGAATAATTTTTGCTCACAATCAGCCGAGTGTAAGATTGTTTGAGAAATTTGGCTTTCAGCGCTGGGGATATCTGCCACAAGTTGCCGAACTTGACGGCCTTGAAAGAGATGTCGTAATTCTGGGTTTGCGTTGTTTGTAGGGAAACGGCAATGCCAATTGGTGTCAACTTAAGGTCAAACGTAATACCGGTCTGCTGTTTGACGATTAGGCCTCGATCCCCCCTAGCCCCCCTTAAGAAGGGGGGGACAGGAAGCGCTCAAAGTCCCCCTTCTTAAGGGGGATTTAGGGGGATCGAGACTACGGTAGAAGCGAGATTTTCCAGGCTCTGATGTTTGCTCAATCTGCTAAAATTGTAATTTCATCCAAAGATGCGATCGCCACATCAGCATTTTCCAAATGACTAACCTCGGCCTTCCCCCAACAAATCCCTATACACCCAGCCGCGCCCGCATTTTTACCCATCTGAATATCGCCCGCTGAATCTCCCACCATCAAAGTTGCTGCGGGATTTACTCCGAGTTTCTCACAAGCTTGCAAAAACAATTTCGGATCAGGTTTATGAACCGTTGAATCCACTCCCATTTCTAACTGAATCCACTCGGCTAATGCGTGGTGTTTCACAAATTTCTGCACAACCTCCGTCGTAGCCGCCGAAAGAATTCCCAGTTTTAAACCCGCTTCCGAGAGATATTTCAGGACTTCCAAACTGCCGACAAATAAAGGAGAAACAGCACTATTTTTAAACATTTCGTCAGCTTCGTCAAAAGCGCGGCGCGCAATAGTTAAAGATTCCAGCCATCCCCTCCCGGTTTCGGCGATGTATCCCGCCGCCACAATCTCATTTTCCCTGCGACTCCCGACTGCTAGCAAGCCCGTGGGGTCAATGCTGCCGCTTTCGATACCGAAAGCCATTTGTAAAGGCTCTCCAACGCCCGGAATTTGAGCGTCTGCGAGGCGCGCTCGCTTCATCCCCAACAGTCTCAAAAACTCCTGAGAATCCTCTAGAGTGCCGTCTTTGTCAAAGATTACGGCTTGGATATTGGAGAAGGTAATGCCCCGACATTTAATAGTTACCAAGAATTTGAACTCCGTAATTTTTATATTTTTTTGTATGGTCTCATATTGTGCTATTTTTAGCAATTGTTTTTAGCGCAACATAACTCTCTTGTCCCCCCCTTATTAAGGGGGGCTAGGGGGGATCTGGCCTTAACTATTACGAGATGCCCGATCGTACTCTTGTCCCCCCCTTAATAAGGGGAGTTAGGGGGGATATGGCCCTAATAATGACGATCGCACGCACCCAACAACTCCTGACAAACTCCCTCAAAACACTGCAACACATCAACATTCGTAAACCTGACAACTTGCAGTCCATACCCCTCGAAAATTCCTGTTCTTTCCGCATCATATTGTTTCCCCTGTTCGGTAAAATGACTCTCGCCATCAACCTCAATTACCAATCTTAAAGCAGCACAATAAAAATCTACAATAAAATTGTCGATCGGGCGCTGTCTCAAAACTCGAAAAGGGAAATTTCTCAGAAAATCTTCCCAAAGTTTTTTTTCGGCTGGAGTTGGATTTTTCCGAAGTTCCTTGGCGATAGGGATGAGTTTTGGGTTGTAAGGTAGGTGGAAATTCGAGTCGTTTAATTTGGTCATCATCCTCCTAATCTCGGATCGATCCCCCCTAACCCCCCTTAAGAAGGGGGGGACAAGAGTTTAACTGCCTCATCTAATCTGAAATATCATAAATAAAAACTCCACAATATTTAAAACCGTCCCGCTAAATTGGCAACCCTTAATGCTAGTTGAACGGGCTGCACTGGCTTAGCAATATGAGTTTGAAAACCCGCTTCGATCGCCCTTTCGCGTTCTTTATCGCTCGCATACGCAGTCAGCGCCACCGCTGGGATTTCTCCTCCTGCTTCCGCAGCAAGAGTTCGCACTTCTCGAATTAAGAAATACCCATCTTCCTGTGGCATTCCGATATCAGAGATTAGCACGTCATATTTGCCGGGATTTTCAGTCAAAGCAACGATCGCACTTCTGGCAGATGCAACTGTCAAAACCTCAGCCCCGTAGCTTTCGAGCACAAATGCTAAGAGCTCCCGCGTATCGATCTGATCGTCTACAACTAAGATGTGCAAGCCTTCGAGAGAGGGGACAATATCGGTAGAGGCATTCAAAGGCGCAGCCAAAGCAATTGTTTTTAAATCGATCGCCGATGTCAACACTTGAGGCAACGATCGCAACGGAAATTTCAGAGTCATTGTAGTTCCTTGTCCCTCACCCGGACTATCCGCTTCCACCGTTCCCCCGTGCAATTCTACCAGATGACGCACGATCGACAAACCCAATCCCAGCCCTTGATTAGCCTTGCCGCTGCTGGAATCCCCTTGATGGAAACGATCGAAAATATACGGCAACAAGTCGGCCCGAATGCCTTTTCCCGTGTCGCTAACTCGAAGTTGAGCGTAATTCTCGATCGCCGACAGCGTGACTTCTACTCGTCCCCCCGCAGGAGTAAACTTAATGGCATTAGACAGAAGATTCCACACAACTTGTTGCAATCTATCAGCATCGCCTAAAACAGTTGCACCACTCAACTGCGAAACTACTTGAATATTTTTTGCCTCCGCTGATAATTGAACCCCATCCAGCGCAGCTTGCACCACCAAAACCAGATCCATCAAACTGCTATTAAGAGCGAGCTTGCCGCTCGTAATCCTGGCAATATCCAGGATATCTTCGATTAACTGAGATTGCGTCCTAGCGCAGCGCTCGATCACCTCTAGAGCGCGATTAGCCGCTGCTTCCTTAAGCACGCCGGAGCGCAGGATTTTTGCCCATCCCAGGATCGGAGTCAGGGGGTTGCGGAGTTCGTGGGAGAGATTCGCGAGAAATTCATCTTTAGCACGGTTAGCACTTTCTGCTTGTTGGCGGGCCAACTGTTCATGCTCCAATAACTGCGATCGTAGTATCTCCAACTGCTTGCGCTCGGTGATATCCTCGATCGACAACAGAATCATTAAAGCTTGGTCTTCTTGTTGAAGTTTACAAGCATTAAGCAGCATGGTTTTGGACCCGCTCCGATCAAAAACGTGATCCAACTCAAAGTTTTGAAGCTGAACATCGCTAACGAGAATATCTTCCAATATCCATCGCAATTGAGGGATATTCCACTGCCCGTTTCCTAGCTCAAACAGCGAATATTGCGCTATTTCTGACGGTGAAACCTGAAAGGTTTTATAGAACGCTCGATTTGCTTTATTCACTCGGAAATCAGCATCTAGCGCCACTAAAGGCGTTTGCACAGTTTCCACGATCGCCTCAGCATAATTTCGGGATTCCTCCAAGGTTCTGACACTGCGTTTAAGAGCATCAATATCGAGCAAAACCATGACCACACCGTCAATCTGGTTTTCCGTTGTCCGGTAAGGACGAATGCGGAGGTTGTACCAATATCCCGATAAAGTTTGAACTTCTTGTTCTTTCGTCTGGAGAGTATCAATCACCTCCAACATCATCTGTTCCAAGTCGGGAGCGTTCAGAGTCGATCGGATGTCGCTAAAGGGTCGTCCCACATCTGTGGGAATCAGACTAAAAATTTGCTGTGCCGTTGGCGTAAAACGTCGAATATGTAAATCGTTGGTCAGCATTAAGATAGGGATATTGATACTGGAAAGCAAATTTATCAGATCGTTATTGACCAGGCTTTGTTCAATATTTCGGCTGCGAAGTTCATCGTTAGTGGTAGTGAGTTCCTCATTAGTGGCTTGAATCTCTTCTTTGGCAGTTTCTAACTCCTCATTGGTGCTTTGCAACTCCTCGTTGCTCGATAGGATTTCTTCGTTCGCAACTTTGAGGTCTTGGTTGAGACTTTCCTGATCCTGGATCACCGCTTGCAGTTGGGCTTGAGCCGCATTCTTTTGTTGGTTAGCGGCTGCAAGTTGCTGCCTCAGCAGCTCAATTTCACGCACTACATCAGCTTGCTCGAAGCTTTCAGAAGGGAGGATGCTGAGGTTAAGCACCGTGGGTGAAGGCTCTTCAAATACCACCAAAAAGTAGCGTCCTTCGACTGCCTGTGGCCGGAAGGGAATCACCTCAAAATTGACGATACTCGATCGTCCGCCCGATTCAAGCAATACCCCTTCTTTCCTAATGGTTGCGTTCTGCGTTTGTGCCTGATAAATCGCGGTGCGAAGCTCAACCAGCAAGCCTGCCCTTGCCATTGTCAGCAAGTTTAAGTCGGGCGTTCCGGCTACCACTCTCAAGTAAGGATCGATGTCTCCCCGCACTTGCAAGATTTTCATCTGCTCGTTGACAACTACACCGGCTGGGGCATATCGATTTAAAATCAGTTGGTCAGTTTCTTGTTGTAAATCAAAGCTATTCGTAAAATTGTCCTTCACTTCCTGCCGTTCACGTGCTTTAGCTACGGGATAGGAACTCGGCGTAAACGAAAAATTGGGACGAGTCGCCGTCAACTTTTTGGCATAAATTTTACACTTTTTATCCACTGAAGTAAACAAGTAGGAAAATTCTCCGGTACTCTCAGAAGTGCCTAACAGGAGAAAGCCCGTTGGCTTAAGACTGTAATGGAAAATCGGCATCACTTTCTTTTGCAATGACTCTCCCAAGTAGATCAGCACATTGCGACAGCTAACTAAATCGAGATTGGAAAAAGGCGGGTCGCTGCCTAAGTCTTGTCGGGCAAATACACAGAGTTCGCGGACTGCCTTGCTGATTCTATAGCTACCTTCCTCTTGGGCAATAAAGAAGCGAGTACGTCGCTGTGGTGAAACATCTACCATCTGGTTTTCTGAGTAGACGCCAGACCTCGCTTTGCCAATTGCCTGTTCGCCAATGTCCGTGGCAAAAATCTGGATCGGTGGCTGGATAGCTCGATCGCCCAAAAACTCTAACAAGCAAATGGCGAGCGAATAAACTTCTTCACCTGTCGAACATCCCGCCACCCAAACCCGAATCGGAGTTTCGGCCGATTTATTTTGGGTAATCGTGGGGAAAACCAGTTCTTTTAACTTTTCAAAGGCTTCCGGGTCACGGAAGAAACTGGTAACGTGGATCAAGATTTCTTCATACAAAGCTTTGACTTCAGCCGAATTGTGTCGAAGATATTGGGCGTAATCCTCTAAGCTATCGAGCTTGTACAACACGATCCGTCGCTGGATGCGTCGAGCGATCGTCGTGGGTTTGTAGTGGCTGAAATCTACGCCGGTGGTCGATTTTAGCAGCGCAAAAATACTTGCCAGGGCATCTCCCTCTTCGGGCGATTCCTCAACTTTTCTCAGGTGAAGCGGACCAGTGAGAAGGGGATTGCGACTATAGTTTGCCAATTCCTCGGCAATTTTTTCCGGTGGCAGAACGAAATCGACATTGCCTGTGGCAACAGCGGTAATCGGCATACTATCGAATTTTGCCGTGCCTTGACATTGAGCAAAAGTCATGCCTCCGGCTGCTTTGATGGCGTTGAGCCCGAGTGAACCGTCTCCGTCTCCCCCGGATAATACTACGGCGATTGCTTTGTGTCCGCGATCGACTGCCAATGAGGTAAAAAACGCATCTCCCGGCATATATTTGCCATAAATCTTCTCGCGGGGTGATAGTTTCAGCGCCCCGTTAGATACCACCATCTTGGTGTTGGGCGGAATAACGTAGACTTGATTTGGCTCTACAGCTATGCCGTCTTTTACCTCATTAACAGGCATTTGCGTCGTTCTCGCGAGAATCTCGCTCAGGAGACTTTTGTGATCGGGGGCTAAATGCTGAATCAGCACAAACGCCATACCCGTATCGCTCGGTAAATGGCTCAGTAACTGCGTGAATGCTTCCAACCCTCCTGCTGAGGCGGCAATCCCAACAATGGGAAAAGGGGCATCGGTTTTTGCTGATTGTTCGATTTCGAGGGCGGGTGGTGCGATCGATTCGGGTGTATTTTCTGGAGATAATTGAGGAGAAGTCATGATGTGAAGTCCTCGACTTCAGTTATTGAGCCGCCAACATATCTGGTAAGCGTGCGGCTGATTAATTCAGACTATTTTTATCAGAGCTGAGGTTGCCATTATAACGGCAGTCGCTTCAGGATGAGCTAAACTGTTGGAGCCATTATCTGAGGGCGATCGAAAAACTCTATCTGCTGTCGGGGCGATCGCAGGAAGAGGCTGGCAATAACTACTTATATTTGTTTACCTACTTAGCTTCTTTCACCGACCAGTGTAGCAGAAAGTGCGATTACTGATTCTGTATTAATTCTAGCAGTAAAAGCGACTTGCGCCCCTTGTATCCCTTTTAAATCTTCAACTCGTTTGTGAATTTCGGACACTCCAGCAGCTTTTAATGCAGTTAAAAATGCTTGGTCGTTGTAAACATCTTCGGAAAACGAAACTTCGTCACTTTTAGAAAGATTTTGGATGCGGGCGGCTTTGTTGACTGTGGAGCCAAAATAGTCGATCGAATTATTGAGATTTACCAGCAAAGCCGTACCTCGGTGAATGCCAATTCTGACTTGAATCCACTCTTCTTGTTGGCGAGTTGAATTGTATTCTCTGAAACTGGCCACAGCACCGACGGCGGCCATAATTGCTTGTTCGTTGCTGATAAATGAAGCCATGACGGCATCGCCGATAGTTTTAATGACTTTACCGCCAAATTTCTCGATCGAGTCAAAGAAAATTTCAAAATGGTCGCGCACAATATTGTAAGCTTTAGTATCTCCCAGTGTTTCGTACATTCTGGTAGAACCGGTAATATCGGTAAACATAATAGTAATCGCCCGAATCTTGACTCGCTCTCTTTCCGATATTACTTGATCGCCGAACAAACGCTTATAATCCGGGTGATGAAGCAGTTGCATTCCTGATAGGCGCAGGGGCAGTTGTTCTACTGTCAGTTCCTCGGGCAATTCATCTGTATGCAAAATCAGCCCCGACAAATTGTGTTCGGTATTAGTCAATTCGAGCTTAACTTTTCCCGGACGCACGGCCAGCTCTTTTTTGTCAAAATCTGGGCCGGCCAACTGCTTGAGTTTAATTTCTTGTATGGCTTCTGTTTCTTCGCCTTCAACCTTTAAAATCCCTTTAGCTAAAGTCAGGGGACAGCAGTACCGATATCGACCGTTTTCTAAGGTGACAATCTCCGATTCGGTGCAGTATAAAGGCGTTACCAGTTGCAGTTTGCTCTGGAGTACGGGAGGGGGAGCGCAGACGGGCCGCAGTTGCGGGTCTTCGATTTCTTTGTTTAGGGAAAAAGTAACTTCGACGCGATCGAGCAAATCAATTTTAAACTCGCGCTCGCACATCGGGCAAAAAGACATTTCTGATGTGTCTGCCAAGTCCTTAAATTCTTCTGTAATCATGTTGCAGTGGGGACAGTGAATATCCCAGTGCAAGTCGAAGGCGCCGGCTTTTACTCCGTGCAGAAATTCCGAAGTAATTCTTTTAATATTCTTGACTGTACCGGCTGCTAGGTAGTAAGGGTTAATCCGCAACCTCTGCAAAATGTGGGAACCGATTAACCAGTTTTCGATTTGGTCGATCGTTCCTTTGCTACAATTGGGACGTTTTTTTAGCTGTTCTAATTTTTCTTTTAATAGTTCGATGTTCATTATCGGCTTGCCTCAGAGCATTAGGGCAAGAAATTTATAATAATTTCGTTGTATACTTTGCTCATCTGCTTGGTTCGGGCGTGAGAATTCTGATGAGTTTGCACCTGTGCGGATATCTCTTGCCTTTATAAATCTTAACAAATTAGCACCATGAAGGCGATGCCTATTTAGGCAGATTGATTCCGCTGTCTCTTGTTTTAATTCAAAGTGCGATCGCTGCATCGGTCTACAGAAAGATATTAAATCTCGGTAATTAAGAATGGGGAATTGGCAATTGGGAATTGGCAATTGTCAACCACCCAGCACCGACTAATGACTAATGACTAATGACTAATGACTAATGACTAATGACTAATGACTAATGACTAATGACTAATGACTAAT
>NZ_JAUBTK010000030.1:0-73729 GCF_036702455.1 Microcoleus sp. D2_18a_D3 | reverse complement strand
CAAATGCTAAAACTTCGTTGTGCTTACCTCAACGATCTCTTGGCCATTTGAGGCTTTTGCAAAACCGGGATGCTCCCTACCATGTTGTTTGTCTATTCCGATTTTAAGGGCGATTCCCTTCGGGATAGCTTCGCTTCACGCACTTTTTGAATTAAGGGCGATCGCTCTTTTTGAATCCCAGATGAAAACTGACACGAAAAAGCGGATCGCTATTGCTTAAATAAAATTTAACGACAGTTTATTTCTCACCAGATTATGACTATCATTGAACAGATTTACGCGATCGTCAAAACCCTTCCCGAAAACCAAGCTAGCGAAATTCTCACTTTCGCTGAGTTGATTCGTGCCAAGTACCTGAATGAGAACCAATCCACCGACACAGTAGGTTCTTTAACTCCTTCGACAGAATTGGTTTATTCCCTAGCTGGAACATGGGCCGAAGACTTTCCTACTCTGGAACAGATTCGTGCGGAGTCGGGGGAAGACATCTTGCGGGAGAGCTTTTAGATGTACATTTTGGATACAAATACATTAATTTACTATTTCAAAGGACAAGGACAAGTTGCCCAAAACATTCTGCCATAGTAAAAACAGCTTTATGGTGGAAAGTAGCGATAAATATCTTTCCGGTGAAGCACCCTGGCAAAAGTAAGAGTTTCGGCATCAAAATAAAAACCTATTCGATAGTCTCCAACCCGAAGCCGATACGCATTATCATCACCTTTCAATTTTTTTAAGTTAACAATTGTTTGTAAATCATTACTATTGGGAATTTCCGCAAAAGCAAAATCCTTGATTTGCTCAAACACAGGCGTACTTTTAAGAGCTTTTAAATCATTCAAAAAACTGGGTAGATATTCGACTTTCATTCACTTTCCAGTTCTGCAAGTGCTTGCTGTAAATTTAACGGGTTTTCATTTTTTACTTCGCGCATAGCCTGGAGAAGTCCTTTATCTTCGATCGCTTCTAGGAAATACTGATAGTCGGTATAATCTAGAATAACTTGACTAATGTTGCCTTCGGCATCGAATATCAATTCTTTAGCCAGTGGATAGTCTTCTATTTTCATACACTTTTATGGTGAGATGAGTTATGAGGGAATGATGCTTCTATTTTAACAGCGATATCTCAGAACCCGATGAAGTGCGATCGGGTATGTTGGTTATTGGGTCTAATAAAATTTGTCCGGCTTTGTTGACGAGAACGCGATACTCTGTTGATTTGGGTTCGAGGTTTAAACTGAGGTGTCCTTGTGGATCTGTGCTGATTAAGTTTTTCAGAATCCAAAACATATCTTTCAGCTATTATAAAATTAGGTAAAACTCTATCGGGTAGAGTTTTACTCAATTATAACAAATTAGATGTTGTTTGTCTATTCTGATTTTAAGGGCGATCGCACTTTTGGTCGTAAGGGCGATCGCTCTTTTTTGAACTGCTGATGAAGGTGGATGGATGGGGAGGGATTAAGGGATCAAATAAAGGTCAATTGATCTTTATTGAATGAGCCATCCACAATCGCGAAGTATGTATCCTGTTTGAACAGTGTATATAAGTATAAATCATTCTTTTTGCCCCATAACAGAGTCTTGTTATCGTCAATTTTTACGACTTCTAGATCGTCTTTAGTTAAGCCATTCAGCTTAATTTTAGTGACCCCCCGCGAATCGCCAGTCGAAATAAAACCTACCTTACCTGTACGAAAATTGGTAATTATATCAGCTCCTTCACGACTTGTACTACCATCATCAAGTCCAAAGACTAAGGTATCATTGCCATCTCCACAATCAATGGTATCTGAACCTTTGCCACCAATTAAAATGTCGTCACCACCTTCTCCCAAAAGATAGTCATTTCCATCACCACCATCAAGATAATCCGCCCAATTACCACCACCACCCCATAGGGTATCGTTACCTTCTTCACCGATGAGAGTATCTTTACCATCATTGCCTTCTAAACTATCGTTACCCTTACCTCCTTTAACTGTGTCGTCTCCTGTCGCACCAAAGATAGTGTCGTTATCATCACCACCATCAATCAGAGCGTTGTCTTTTTCACCATTGATGAAATCATTGCCTAGACCGCCAAAGATAGTGTCATTTCCCCGTTCTCCTCTGATGTAGTCATCTCCCTCACCACCATCCAGGCTATCGGCTGAATCATCACCACCACCCCATAGGGTATCGTTATTTTCTCCACCGATGAGAGTGTCTTTACCATCATTACCTTCTAAACTATCGTTGCCTTTACCTCCAATAACTGTGTCGTCTCCTTTTGCACCAAAGATAGTGTCGTTATCATCACCACCATCAATCAGATCGTTGTCTGCTTCACCATTGATGAAATCGATACCTGAACCGCCATAAATGGTGTCATTTTCCGAACCACCAAAAATTCGATCATCTCCGGCTTCGCCGTAGAATATGTCGTTGCCTCCATAACCATAAATTGAGGTACCTTCAGGAATTATACCGCTAACTAGGTTCACCAAATCCAAAGCATCTAACGTATCATTTCCGTTACTACCGTAAACGATGTCGTCTTCATTTCCTGATGAAGCAGCATTTTTAGCAATTAACGTTACTGCTTTTGCACCTTTATCATTTTTATTTTCATCTAAATTTCCAGGCTTTTCTGCTGCCATCACAGCTTCAGGGCTACCAGGGACATTACGCCATTCCTTATTCAATGGTGAATCTAGAGATAGTCTACTGCTGATGGCATCTTCACCCTTCAAAATATTACTAAATAGATAGACTAAATCACCATGATTAGCGAAGCTATCGACTTCTTTGCTGCTATCAAATTCAACTTTTATAGACTCATCAGCAGTTTCATTGTAACGCGGTGAACCCAATCCATCACCTTCTACAACATCTCCCCAGATCGATCGAGAAAAATTAGCAACTTCACTAAAGTTAGGAGGGGCTTTAATCCCTTTTTGGCTCCCATCTAAATCGTAATCAACTAAACCTTCATTTAGTAGTGTGTCAACTGTATCGACGAAATTTTCTACCGTGGTTTTGAAAGTTCTTGCTGAGTCAAGCAGTATTAATTTGTTAATTTCAAAGCGTGTATACGTTAGATACTTCTCCGCAATTAGCCCCGATACAAAAGTTCCTAAGCTGTGACCAACTAAGTTGATTTTATTGGCAGAAATACCCCAAACGTCTTTGAGAGAATGAACTGCAAACTCAGCAACTTTGTTGACCCATTCAGCAGCTAAATCGGGACGAAAACCAGCAGCAGAATTATTATTAGCCGGTTGACTCCAATCAACCACCAAAACTTGTGGTTCTTCATCGCTATTTTGTTTTTTCTTGTATTCGGCAACTGCATCAGCTAGTGCAGACATTTTGGGAGATGTAGGCTTGTCCGTATTTCCATGCACCACAATCCATGTTTCTTTGTTAGGATCAATGCTCGTTATAGGTGAGCCATTACGATTGCTAATAGTGATAGCAAGACGCTCCTTATCCTTCTCGTTATCATTCAGCTTAGGACTTTTATCAATTAAGCCATCTTTATTCACGTCATTGGTAACAAAGCCTGCAATTTCAGAAGGTGATTGCAGACTCAGTGTTTGATTTTCAGCTTCTGTTAATGCTATGGCCGATGTTCGCAGATTGTAATCAATTTTTTCATCACTTGCATTGGGTTTTCTTTGTACCTCAATCAAGTAATCATCTGCTGGTAACTCCCGACTAAGGATGCTTGTTTTACCTATTTGAATTCCTCCTTCAATAACTCGTCCATCATTGGAGCGCAGGAGTACAGTAGCATCGCCGCTTGGCTTCCCAGCATTTTGAGGATCGAGTAATAAATTGAAGCTACTACGATTTGTTAAACTAAATCGAAAGAAGTCACTCGTATTACTTGAATCGACGGAGTTCAAGAAATCTTGATACTTTGACAAACCCCCAATTTCAAAAGGTGTCTTCAGAGAACTTCCAATAGGAGGATTGATGCCGATATCGAAGTTTGGCCCGACAGCACTAACTGAGCTACCTGTACCAGTATTCAGAACTAGCTTTAAAGGATAGTTACCAGGAGCAATATTGTTGGGTAGGAGTATTTCTGTGTCAAATTCAACTGGATTTGTGCCAACAGAAATACTAACGTCACTTAGTCGTATGGGATTGTCGCCCAAAAATGCTTGAAGGTTATCACGGAGAAAATCCGTTGGATTGGAACTGGCACTATTGATGCCTGTCGCTAAACCATTGACTAAAATTGTGCCGCCGGGAACAAGTGTTTTATCGCCATCTGCCAAATCCGAGGCACTGGTGATGGAGATTGAGTTACTATTGGTGGTTGGCTGTTGTATGTTATTTGAAGTCGGTGTTGGAGTTGGAAGAGTCAGGGGAGTTGGAGTTACAACAGTCGGGGGTGTCGGAGTTGGAGGAGTCGGAGTCGGGGGAGTTGGAGTCGGAGGTGTCGGAGTCGGGGGAGTTGGAGTCGGGGATACAATAGATGTGGCTCCGAAGATTGAACCGCTAACACCCGTAACATCTGTATCAAGAGTGCCTACTCCTGTTGCTGGATTGATAATAATCCGCTTGTTATTACTTGTGAAACCGACAAGAGCGCTTCCCTCAAAAGACAAACCAAATACATCGTTAAAGCCAATATCACCAATTTTATTGGATTGACCAGTTAAGGATACGGAGAATAAGCTGTTATCACTGTTGCCGCGAGAGGTAGCTAAAAAGCGGTTAGTAACAGGATCGAATAATAGATCGCCACTAGCATCAAAGTCAGAACCCAGATTAGCAACCAAGGATGCTGCACCCGTAGTTTGATTAATGGTGTATAAGTTAGAACCGCCAGTTGCATAAAGTACATTACTAGGAGAAAATTCTAGACCAACTGTTTCTAAACCTGCCCCAACGAGGCTTCCAATCGGTGTGGATGAACCTGAGCCTGGATCGATGCTGTACAACTGGCTATCAGTGATGCCAAACAACTTATTGTCACTAGATAAGGCGATGTCCTTTAAACTTGGGCTACTTGCAATCTTTACAAATTTTCCTGCTGAGTCAACGCTTCCGACTTGTCCGCTATCTGTAGAAACTAAAGATGATGCGGTTCCCAAAGAGCTAGTTTTGAAGGTATAGTTTCCTGTCTCGTTCGCATTCAAGCTAGTAGCTCGAATCAGGTAATTCACACCCGGAACTACTGTGAAACTTAACTGTGAATTCTTACCACCATTAATTAAGTTATCGTTAAAGGCAATCACTTCACCTGTTGAAGCATTTATCAGTTGTAGGTAACTGTCAATAGCAGCAGTCGAATCCATGTTAACTTGAACTTGCTGCCAATTAGAAACCCCAGTCAAGGTATAGTCATCGGAGAAGCTACCTAATTTTTTAGGGTTATTAGTATCAGTGTTACTCAAACTTTCGTTAATCGTTTGCCCTAAGCCAATGGTCAGCGGTGTCGGAGTCGGGGGAGTTGGAGTCGGAGTCGGTGTTGCAGATGGAATAGACGATGCCCCCGCAATTGGACTGCTAACATCCGTTAAATTTTTATCCAGTGTACCTGTTCCCGTTGTGGAATTGATAGTAATTCGCTTTCGATCTTCCGTGAAACCGATAAGATTGCCATTTTCAAATGACAGACCAAAAACATTTGTAAAGCCAATATCACCTATTTTCGTTGCTTGACCTGTCAGGGATACGGAAAACAAGCTATCGTTTGTTGAGCCGTTTGATGTGGCAAAAAATAGATTATTAGCAGCATCAAATACTAAGTCACCACTACTCTCAAAGTCTGACCCCAAGTTGGCGGCTAAAGTTGCTGCGCCGGTACTGCTATTAATGGTGTACAAATTAGAACCATCAGCACCATAAAGTATATTGTTGGCAAATTCTAAAGCATTCAACTGAATAGAAGAGCCTAAGCCAAAGTTGCCAACAAGTGAAGCAGAGCCTAAATTTCGATCTATTTTATATAAATTGCCAATCGTAATTCCGAAAAGCTCACCGCTATTAGATAAGGCAATGTCAGAGAAATTTAGGTTACTTGTTGCTATTTGTGAAAAATTTCCTGATGTTCCATCTACTGTTCCGATTTTTCCATCTCGCGTAGCAATTATAGATTCCGTCATAATCCCATCTCCTCACAAATATAGTTGCGTCAAAACCAGCAAAGCCCGCCTTGCAAGCCTTCCTAGATATCTATCAGGGCCTTCATCTGCTTTTTATGCAGTTCGCCCTGTTTTTGTAATAAAACTTTACATTGCTCCCAACTGCCGATCGGCCGTATCCCCGATCGCCCGCCAGATGCACCGTCAAACGTAGCTGACAGCCAAACACATCATTTCACAATACTCCAAAATCCTGAATCTTTATCGGCTAAACGGCTCACAATTTGGCTCAACATAAAAGGCTCATTTGGCTCATTTGGCTCATTTGGCTCACCAAATCATGTAACATTATTTACTAAGGCAGAGTTTCCGTAGAGGAGTCGCAATGGCAGGTTTGCTCAGAGCATCCGAAGAAGGGCTAAAAATCATTGACATGGTAAGACGCAATCTCGGATGGAATAAAGCAGATGAGCTCTGGTGTCAGGCTGCTCTCACTTCAAAAGCAACTTTAAAGCGATTTTGGACGCAGCAACCAATTAGACGAGAGACTTTTATACACATTTGCAAAGCTGTAGGTGTGAAAAACTGGCAAGACATTGTTGCGCGGGAAATTCAAGAACCAGAATTACTATCAGCCGCGATCGCAGATACCGCCCAAGACAACCAAAACGATCGCACTTTCCCCCTCCCAGAAAACTTACCCCCCGTCAGAAATTGGGTACAGCGCACAAAAGAACTCGATATCTTAAAAACTACTATCATTAACTCAGATATCACCGCCATCTCAATTGTCGGCTTACCGGGAATCGGAAAAACCACCCTCATCAGCCAACTAATTCGCCAAATCCACACAGAAAAAACCCCCTTCACCTGCGCCGCTTGGCAATCCTTGCAATCCGCAACAGGCAAAGCACCCCCGTTTGATCGCACAATTGACTCGCTGCTATTCACCCTCTCCAACGGCGACATTACCGCAGCCGTCAATGCTCAAGATGACTCTTTCAAAAAAACCGAAAATCTGATAAAAATCCTCAGAGATAAACCTTGCTTGCTCGTTTTCGATCGCGCCGACACACTTTTGAAAACAGGAGAAGCCAAAGCCGCTGGTTATTTCGCCGAGGATTGTGCAGAATATGCTTGGTTATTCAAACAACTGTTAGAAACAGAACATCAAAGCAAAATCCTCTTCACCAGTCGCGAAAGCTTAGCCGAATTGCCCCCAACAATCACCCGCGAAATCCAGCTAAACGGATTGAATCGAGATAGCGCAGTTGCCCTATTGCAATCTTTTAATTTGACTGCAAATGCAGAGGAATTAGCGGAAATGGGCGATCGCTATTCAGGACATCCCAAAGCCTTACAACTCGTCGCAGCCTTGATTCGATACGATACCGAGTTTCAGGGAAATGTCGGGATTTTTCTGCACCAGAGAGACTGGTTGCTGATTCGAGATATTGAAAGTGCGATCGATGAAATGATAGCACGTCTCAGCGACGGAGAACAAACTTGTCTCAGCCGAATTTCTGTTTATCAAACCTCAGAATATCCCCTATCTTTTGCAGGAATTAGCGCTCAAATGCCAGAAGTTAGCAAATATGAACTCAAAGAAAATATTATTCAAGCACTGAAGCGGCGACAATTGCTATATTACGATCGCCACCTCAAATCCTATCAGTTGCATCCGCTAGTCCGAGAAAAGGGCGAGTACCTGCTAAGTCAAAACCCTGAAAATCTCCGTACCGCCCACAGCCAAGCCTATAACTATTATATCAGCATTCCCCTCAAACCAAAATCAGAATGGCAAGAAATCGAGGATATTAAGCCCCTAATCAGAGCGCACTATCATGCTTCTCAAGCAGGAGATTTAGATGCGACCAATGCGATTATTTCTGAAGTATATGAGTATTTGCGGCAGTGGAATTGTGCAGAGTTAGTATGTGGAAATCTACAGTTGCCATTGTTAACGGAAGTAAAAAACATAACTTTGTAGGGGCGGGTTCACCGACAATAATTGCCAAAAACCCACAATCTCATAAACCCGCCCCCGCGCCACCATCAATCCCAATCTACCTCTTTCAAAATAACTATAAAAACCTGGAGGGCGGGTTTATTTAACCTGTCTGCACCGTTAAATCTGTTGGTGAACTCGCCCCTACAGGATGTATGAAAATGGCGCAGAATGTAAGATTAAACTGATATATTGCACTATTCTTAATAACTTTGTAGGGGCGGGTTCACCGACAATAATTGCCAAAAACCGACAATCTTATAAACCCGCCCCCGCGCCACCATCAATCCCAATCTACCTCTTTCAAAATAACTATAAAAACCTGGAGGGCGGGTTTATTTAACCTGTCTGCACCGTTAAATCTGTTGGTGAACCCGCCCCTACAGGATGTATGAAAATGATGCAAAATGTGAGGAGGGCGGGTTTATTTAACCTGTCTGCACCGTTAAATCTGTTGGTGAACCCGCCCCTACAGGATGTATGAAAATGGCGCAGAAGGTGAGATTAAACTGATATATTGCACCATTTTCAATAACTCTGTCGGGGCGGGTTCACAGACAATAATTGCCCAAAACCCACAATCTCGTAAACCCGCCCCCGCGCCACCATCAATCCCAATCTACCTCTTTTAAGATACTTCAACCACTAGAATAAATCCCTCTTTCTTGCAGTTGCTGCATAAAAAACTCTTCCAAAGTAGGCTTAGCCAAATTCATCCCAATTAGCTGCCCTCCCGTAGCGCTCAGACTAGAAAGAAACTCCTTCGGCTCGCCCTGCAAATGACCGTACCACAAATCATCATCAACTTCCATATCCGGTATCCATTTTTTCAGGATATTGAAGTGCCCGCCCCTACCTTCAACCCGGTAAGTTTCAGTATTGCCGAGGAGTTCGTCGATCGCACCAATGCAAATTAACTCACCCTTCGCCAAAATTGCCACTCGATCGCAAATCTTCTCCACATCAGACAATATATGCGAATTAAAAAAAATCGTTTTTCCTTGATTTTTCAGCGATAAAATTATCTCCCGCATCTGATAGCGCCCCATCGGATCTAAACCAGACATCGGCTCATCTAAAAATACCACATCTGGATTGTTAATCAAAGCTTGAGCCATGCCGATCCGTTGCAGCATTCCCTTAGAATACTGGCGCAACTGTTTTTTAATTGCTGCGGATTGAGATAAGCCAACTAAGTCTAGCAAATTCGGAATTCGCTGCCGCTGAATCGAGGGGGGAATTTCAAACAAGCCTGCTGCAAATTGCAAGAATTCCCAACCGGTGAGATAATCGTAAAAATAGGGATTTTCTGGCAAATAGCCGACTCGCTGCTTCACAGTGCGATCGCCCAAAGGCCTCCCCAACAGCAGCGCCCGGCCAGAAGTGGGGCGCACTATACCCAGCAAAGTTTTCAGCAGCGTAGTTTTCCCCGCTCCATTTTGCCCTAACAACCCAAAAGTTTCCCCCTCAGAGACAGTCAGAGTGCAATTTTTGAGCGATTCAATTTTTTCATTCATCCAAAAGCCAGTACGGTAGAACTTGCCCAGATTAAATGTTTCCACTACTCGGATAGCTCCGGGCATCTCGGTGGAAGTTGGCGCATCTATAAGAGGTTCCATTTTCGTAAGCGAAATAAGTAGCACCTGATTATATTCTATTGCATAAGTGAAGTAATAATTGCTCTTTTTAATGTTAAACTAATATTAGCTGTACTTAAAATATTCTGAATATGGATCGTTCAAAACTTGTTGCTATTATCACTGGAGTGATTTCTATAATTTTAGCAGTTGCCTATCTGCTGCTTGTCACCATCCTCGACTTCCGAGGCGAAATGGTGCCCGCACCTCAAAGTCAGTTGCCAGTCTCCATGCCAATTCAGCAATTAGGCACGGCCAACCCGACTTTGCGAGTACATTAGTTATTGGTTATTGGTTATTGGTTATTAATCATTGCAATAACAACTAACACCTAACAACCAACAACTGCCAACTGCCAACTGCCAACTAACTAATAGACATGAATTGCTTTCATCATGTGATATGCAACTAGCAACTGCGTCAAAGCTAGCGGATAACTTTGCAAAACTTCGCCAGTTGTGCCGATCAGTTTGCCAATTTCCGGGTTGCCTTGGGCGGAGCAAAATCCCCGCAGGTGGGGCAACTCGCTGCACAACATCATTTCCAGTTCGTTTACTTGCTCGCTGGTAGCGTGGGAGTCTACTTCCAAAACGTCAACAGGTTTGCCCATATCCCGATCGAGTCCCAAGCGAATTGCAGGTTTAAAGCTCTCGCTGCCTCGACCTAAAATTTCAGTAAAATCAGGGTGAGGAATTGTCGGTCTGAGCACTAAACGGACGTTCAAATTCGATTGATTGTCCGCTTCGGGCGGGTAAAAACTAACTACAACATCGGCCGATTTGCGCTGAGGACGAATGAAGTCTTCAGAGTCGGGTTCCCGTTTTTTTATTTCTGCAAGCACCTGTTCTTCCGTATAACCGCGCTTCATGACATCGCGCTTAACTTTCCACTGAGTTCGCAACTCTTCGGGAGGAGCAAGATACACTTTTACGTCGTAAGAATCGCGGATTGTTCGGGTTGCGTAACCTAGCAAACCTTCAACTATTACAAATTTGCTGGGCTTGATGTATTCCGGTGGGTCGAATGTACCTGTCGTGTGGTTGTAGATGGGTTTGAGAATTGCTTGTCCGGTACGCAGCAGGCTGAGGTGCTGCTGCATGATGTCGAGGTGATTGCAGTCGGGATGCAATGCTGTGATTCCGATTTCGGCCCGCTGCTTTCTGTCGTAGCGGTGATAGTCGTCAGTGCAAATCACAGTGACATTTTCTGGCCCCAATACTTGGGCAATTCCCCGCGTCAGGGTGGTTTTGCCCGCTGCGCTGTCTCCGACAATACCGAGAAGAATTGGTCGATCGCTCATTGTTTTTACCCGGACGCACAATAGCAAATTTTGTTGTCAATCTTAAATCTTATCAAAGTTGTGTTCGATCCGATCGGGAGCATCTCATATTTGTAAAAACACTTATTATGGCTCCTTCCTTCTTCCTCCTTCCTTCTTCCTTCTTCTTCTTTCCTCCTGACTCCTGACTCCTGACTCCTAATTCCAATTTCGAGCTTTGCTGCTTTCATTGAGATGCTCCCGATCCGATCGCTCGGTTCGACCGAAAGCATCCAGGATACAAGCCCCCGGATTCATCTGTGGAGAAATAAAAAACCTGTATCCGATAAAGGAGCCCCCGAATTTATCCGTGGGGTCAATGCTTCAAATCTAAAATCTAAAATCTAAAATCTAAAATCGATTGACTTGATCCCCCCCGGAGTCTCCCCAATGGGTAAAATTATTGTTATATTTCTTAATATAATGCGGCACAGGAGACTCAGGGAGCATCTGATTAAAAAATCACGCCCATTTCTCAACCGCCCAAGATGTCGATCGTACCTTTGAATCCAGCTCCGCGTGAGAATTTCGGGAAAATTACCCCTGCAAAGTGTCCGGGTAGTCTCTTTTGTCTTTTGTAGTGCAAATTGCAGCGGTGGGCTCGTGGGATATTTTTGGTTTCAAAACCGGCCGCAAGCAGTGAATCAATTCGCCAGTCAATCAATCGACGCCCAGGGCGATCGAATTTATCCGCAATATGAAGTTTTAGCCCCAGCTTTCGCTGTTTTGACAAATTAGTATAATAAATGTGAGTTCAGGAGGCAATCATGCAATCACAAACCTGTTTTTTTTTCCTCTTGCTGGCCTTCAGCAATGCGTCTTTCCGTGAAAAAAATAGGTTTGGACGCACCCGTGCGTAATTTATAAATTAAAACAAATTTTAAGTTTAACTAAGCCCGTAGCAAGCCGATGAATCAACCATCTTCAGAAAAATTAAGGGGCAGTATTTTAATTGTGGACGACAGTCTTAACAATTTATTGTTACTGGAGCTGATCTTATCCAGGAAAGGCTATAAAGTAGAAGCTTCATCTAGCGGTCAACAGGCACTTGATGCTGTGGATTTGGCTCAGCCTGACTTGATTTTGCTCGATATTATGATGCCCGATATGGATGGCTATGAAGTTTGCAGTCGCTTGAAAGCGAGCGATCGCACTCGTGGCATTCCCATTATTTTTCTGAGTGCTGTGGTACAAGCTTCTGAGAAGGTGAAAGCCTTTAATGCTGGCGGGGCGGACTACATTACTAAACCTTTTCAAACCGTAGAGGTAATCGCTAGGGTAGAAAATCAATTGCGACTGCGGGAACTAGAATTGCAACTGAGGGATAAAAATCTGATGTTACAGCAGGAAATCGCCTATCGAGAACAAGCAGAAATGGAAACGCGCTTGCTGTTAGAAACAACCCAGTCTCAGAAAGAAAAAATTGAAGAATTGCTATTAAATATTTTGCCGAAACCGATTGCAGAGCGCTTGCAGGAGGGGCAAAGCATAATTGCTGACAGCTTTTCGGATGTCAGCGTTTTATTCGCCGATTTGGTGGGATTTACGAATTTTGCATCTCAAAAAACTGCGGCAGAAACGGTGAAAGTTCTGAATCAAATTTTTAGTCTATTTGACGAGTTATCGTTACGGCACGGTTTGGAGAAAATCAAAACTATGGGTGACGCTTACATGGTAGTTGGCGGTTTGCCGGAACCGCAGGAAAATCA
Source organism: Microcoleus sp. D2_18a_D3 (assembly GCF_036702455.1). NCBI lineage: Bacteria > Bacillati > Cyanobacteriota > Cyanophyceae > Oscillatoriales > Microcoleaceae > Microcoleus > Microcoleus sp. D2_18a_D3. Next base: position 60,969 of record NZ_JAUBTK010000030.1, on the reverse strand, counting down.
CGCTTTTGCCATTGCCCAAATGGCACTAGATATGCAAGCTGCTCTCGCTAGCTTCAATGTCGAAAACAATCACAACTTTCGTCTCCGCATTGGGATAAATATTGGTGGGGTAGTGGCGGGAGTCATTGGTTTAACTAAATTTAGTTACGATTTGTGGGGGGATACAGTAAATGTTGCTCAGCGGATGGAATCAAGCGGTATTCCGGGGCAAATTCAGGTGACTGCTGCAGTTTACGATCGTTTAAAAGATAAATTTTTGTTTAAAAAGCGCGGTGCTGTTGAGATTAAAGGTAAGGGAGAAATGATCGTTTATTTGTTGGTGGAGCGAAATTAGTTATTAATCATTAGTCATTAGTCATTAGTCATTAGTTATTAGCTCATGTCCAATTAAACAGAACTTACGCATTCGGGGTGAGAAACCGGGTTTCTCCGCAATTTTGCGATTCGTAACCAAAAATCTAGGAAGAAACCGGATTTCTGAGGTCGCAAGTGCATCCAAAACTATTAAAGAGACATAAATTTTTCAGAGAAACCCGGTTGATGAGCGTAACTCCTATGAATGAAAGATTGTTGGTGAAACCCGCCCAGACTGGATTTACATTTGTTGAAGCGGACATGATACAATGACTGACGACTAATGACTAATGACTGATGACTAATGACTAATTACCACTCATCGTTTCGTTTGTTGCTGTAAGTTTCCCAATCGTCTTGTTGCGACGGCTGATACAAAGGTTCTGGTTCTACTTCTGGTTCCAATTCCGCTGACATTTCTAAGTCTGGTTCCGATTCCTGCTGATAAATGTTCAGAGGTTCGACAACGCGGGCGATCGCATCTTTGACAAATGCTTTGACAAACTCGTCTTTCCGATTTAACTGAAACTGCCTTTGCACAACTTCAGTGATGCCACCATCGCCCCAATCTTGGTCATGGCGGAAATATTCAATAAAACTTTTACCGGCAATTCTGGTTAAATAAGCGGCACTGACTGCTTGAATTGCTTTGCCAAGTACAAACCCGGCTACACTTAACTGCAACGCCCTTGACACTACTTGAATTACGCCTTCAACTATTCCCAAACTTGCTAGGGTTTTTGCTAGAGACAAGGCTAATTCTTTGGCGCGATCGATGTTTAATTCGCAGCCGTAAATCTTGGCAATTTCTACTACCATTTGAGCGTTAACTGCTGCGGTTGCTAACAAATCCACAACTGGCAAAGGCGTTACAGCAATTACTCCGGCTCCGATCCACTGAAATCGCTCTACTGCCTTATCAGCTTGCCGCCTTCTTTGAGCGTCAATTAACTTGCGCGCTTGGTCTCCCAAGTGCTGAGATTGCAGCAAAATATTGTCCGCAATTAAGTCTTCGCCTTCGGCTCGCAAAATCGCAGCGACGCGCCGAATTAATGGCATAATATCCGGGTATGGCTGAAAAATTGTGCCGTCTTCTAGTACAACTTTTTGCGGATTGGCGCTAATTGCTACTACATCCATTGCTGATACAAAACCTTTAACACGCTGCCGCAGTCGATCGAGAATTTCATCTCTGTCGGTGTCGGGATAAAGGTCAACTTTATTAAAAACCACGATCGACCTTTTGCCAATTTCCGCCAAAGTCCGCAGCGGTTCGTACTCGGATTTGCGTAAATCGCCGTCCAAAACAAATAAGATCAAATCTGCCCTCGCCGCCAACTGCCTCGCCAATTCCTCTCTATATGTTCCCGCTACTCCCGCTTCCAAGATGCCTGGGGTATCCGTAATTGCTAATTCTCGATCGATTCCTTTCAATTTCAGAGTGTAAGTTTCTCCAACTTCGGTAGTTCCCATCGGCGCACCCACCTGTCCCGCCATCCGCCCCACCAGCGCATTCACAGCGGAAGTTTTGCCCGCAGAACCGGTGCCGAAAACAACTACTCGAACGCTGCCACGAGCCATGCTAGCTTCAATTTCGCGGGCTCTCAACAGCAAAGCTTGCCGCGCTACTTCATCTTGAATGCGATCGACTTGTTGCCGAATTGCTTTGAGATTTTCCGAAGCTGCTTCACTTTTCACAACAGGAATCTTCGGAGTAATCGGCCGTTTTCCCTTAACTTTCTGAGGCCGTTGCAGCAGCCTAAAATAGTAAACCAGCGCAAAAATTAGGGTTCCCAAAAGTACAATTATCAGGAAAATCAGCAAATTAGCCAGCAGCGGAGAAGCAGACCACGCAACTTGACTGTAAAGCCCTGTTAAGGAACTCACCAGCCCAATAATCAGCCCCAGGGTGAGGCAGAAAGCAGCAATTAAGGTTAACAGGCGCGGCAAAGGCATGAGGAAAGCGGCAAATAAAAGGGTTATGCTGTAAACTACCCGACACTCATGCTTTGCATAGAGTGCGGGCTTTCAGTAGCCCTCAAGACAACTTCCTGCTCTTTGCAGGACATTATCTCGGAACCTCCGGGCAGGTTTACGATCTGCCCCAAAGTAGCAATATTTCTTGCTCCATTCACATCGGCATCGCCAATCCATCCGCATCGCTCATTCAGGCACTCAAACCGCTTACCTTGGCGATTGCCAATCACCTTGCAACAGTGACAAGTTTTGGAGGTATAGCGCGGATCTACCAGTCTTACATCAACGCCAAATTTCACGCCTTTATAGGTCAGGAATTGGCGCAACTGGTAGAACGCCCAACTATTGCTGCGTCTCCGTTCTGTTTTAGACCGTGGCAGTTCATTGGTACGCTCTCTGATTCCGGTCAAGTCTTCCAGGGTAATAGCCTGATTTGATGTCTTGGCTTGCTGGATCAGTCGATAGCTGATGGTATGGTTCAGCCATGTCTGGAATCTCCGTTCTCGTCCACTCAACCGTTGCAAAATCTGTCTCGCCCTTCTACGAGTAGACCTTGTGCCTTTGGACGCTTGACGCTGTAACGAAGCCCGTACACGGCTATATCTGTCTCTGGCTTGTGTTACCTGTTTGCCACTGAATTTCTCTCCAGCAGATGTACAAGCAATGTCTGTGCGTCCCAAATCTACACCCAAGACATCATCAGTCTTTTGTTTCTCTGGTGGCTCAGACTCAAGCTGAATGTTCAGATAAAAGCTACCATCGTTGCGCTTTACCAAAGTTGCCGTTTTGGGGTCTTGTCCTTGCAGCAAGTGTTTTTGGTAATTACCAATGTGCAGCTTAAACTTTTCTCTGCCCTTCAGCATGGTCAAGCTGACCAACCAATCCGATTCGCCGAAGGTGAAAGTTCTCGCGTCGTAAGTGGCAGAAGTGGGGGCAAACTTCTTAACGGGCTTACCCTTTTGCTTTGCCGTTTTGCGATTAGCGCAAACTCTACGAATTGCGTGAATCGTCATTTGAGCAGACAGCCCAGAATGCGATCGCGCTTCCTTGTAAATCAAGGACTGAACAGCAATCTGATTCGTCAGCTTTTCGGGTGTATGGGTGTTCACGTACTCACAGCATTTTGCAAAGGCAGTCAGTACCGCATTCAGCTTTTCAACCTGCTGCTGCGATACTTCCAATTTGCAAGAGACTGTAAGAACTTGGGACATTTTCAAAAAGTGAAGTTTTGCTGTTGTTATTGTAGCGTATTGGCAGCTTTCGGGGTATCGAACCCCTCAATTTGCCGCGCATTCCTCCCGACACTCACCTTTCAGGTAGAGTGCGGGACTCCTGCTGTTCTAGTTGATTTTTACATTACGCCGATAGTCATCAGTCATGGCAAATCTCAAATCTCAAATCTCAAATGGCGAAGCGCGCGTTAGCGTTGCCCGCCCCTACGGGGGCTACGCCAACGAAGAGGATCGTACTGCGCGAACCCGCAAATCCCGATTCTGTCGCACTGCGGGCGGGAGTTGCGGGGTTTTAGTGGTAGCGGGTGCAGATAAAGTGCGATCGCGCTCTTGCTGCAATTTTAGAGTTAAATTTAATAGGTTGTGTAAGGTTGTGTACGGTTTTTTCTTTACCTTATACCCCATGAATTACCGCAGAAGCAAGCTCTAATTCCGAGTCAAATATTTGTCCTGCTCGTTCATCTTTTTTGATGTGTTGCCATTCCCAGGCAAAGCAAATTTATTCCTTCTCATATCAATTCCGCGCTTCATCGTCGGGCGTAAAGTCGAATCAAGCTGCCAACAAATAATTCGCGCCATTTTCATTTTTTTGACTCACAGTCAACAGTCAACAGTCAACAGTCAACAGTCAACAGTCAACAGTCAACAGTCAACAGTCAACAGTCAACAGTCAACCGTCAACAATGATAAGGAGTGCAACCGGAATCGATTGCTAATTGCGGACAATCGGCAGAGTAATATGTACCGTAGTTTCCTTTTTATAGATACTGGTCATTGAGAACTCTCCTCCTGCCAGTTCGACAATTTTCTGGACAATTTTTAAGCCGATACCGGTGCCCTGTTGCTCATACCTCTTGCGTTCAAACTGCATGAAGGCACCAATTTTAGCAATTTGCTCTTCTGTCAGGCCATGCCCGGAGTCATGTACAGATAAATGCAGCATCTCCCCTACGACTTGACTACTAACTTTAATGGTTGTCTCTGGTGAGGAGAATTTCAGTGCATTATCAATTAATTCATGGAGAATAGTTGATAGAGATCGCTCTGATAGAGCGATCTCCGCTTCCTCAAGAGAGAACAACAGATCGTTGCTACGGTCGACCTTCTGAGCCTGGTATTTCAACTCGGTTTCAATGGCGGAAGCTGAAAATTCAGTCCGGGCAGATTCCATCTTGTGTTGTTGGCTTGCCGATAGTTCTAATCCTAAATAAATCAGGAATTTATTCGTTAATTTTTCTAGGCGACGGGCAGCCTCATGTGCCCAGCCTAAGAGCTCACGAATTTGGGTCATATCCATGTCTTCGAGCTCGTCCTTGAGCCACCCGATCGTGCCTAAGATGCCATTGAGGGGCGTATTCAGTTCGTGGGATAGAGTAGAAGCTAAGTTGCCACGCAGCTCATTGAGGGTGCTTTCCAAGACACTGATGGTATTTTCTTGGATGTGGTATAAGTTCTGGATATTATCATACTGTTGCTTGATTCTGAGCATTGAATGCACGCGAGCACGCAGTTCAATAGGATTTACAGGTTTACCGATGAAGTCGTCGGCTCCGGCAGTTAGACAATAGGCAAGGTCTGATTTTGAGCTTAATGCTGTCACCATAATGATGGGAACGGCTTGCCATTTTGACATGGCTTTGATTTGCCGACAAATCTCGATGCCGTCTATTCCCGGCATCATCACATCCAGCAAAATAAGAGCCGGATCAAATATGTCGAGGGATGCGATCGCTTCTTGCCCGCTGGCAGCATAATGCAATTGATAATCCTGCTCTGATAACAGGATTTCAATCACATCAAAGTTATCCGGCTCATCATCAACAATTAAGAGAGAGAATTGAGACATAATTGCCACGCTTTTAATAATGTAAAATTTTTGTTTTATGAGTTGATCTGATAGCCATGAGCTAGGCTGCCAAAGTTATTTCAAAAATGGCACCTTTTGGTTGATTGCTTCTGACACCAATTTCGCCCCCATGTGCCTCAACGACCATTTTGCAGAAAGCTAAACCCAACCCTATTTGAGATATCTCCGACATCAGATTTCCAATCTCGTATTTCTCAAAAATCTTGTGCCGCAATGTATCAGGGACACCTGGTCCAGAGTCTATAACCTGGATTTTGGCAGTGCCAGATGTGAGGAATTCTACAGTCACTATGATTTGACTATTGGCTGGGGAAAACTTAATGGCATTCGAGAGGAGATTATCCAGCGCTCGATGTATCATGGTGGCATCAACCGAGACTTTCCTACTGGTTTCTTCTGGTAATTGAGCGACCAGCGACTGATTTTTTTTAGCAGCGAGCGCTTCAAAGTTTGATATGGCAGACTCTATCAGCTCGCACAGATAAACCTCTGTGTAATTGAGACGAGTTTTACCGGATTCGAGTAAAGCCATTTGCAATAAATCATCAATTAATACCTGTATTGCTTGTGCTGACGAGTAAAGTCGATCCAGTTGCCTTTGTTGTTTTTCTCTAGAATACTCTACGCTTTTTAGGAGTTCCAAGCCAAGCAAGATACCAGCCAGGGGATTGCGTAAATCGTGGACTACCATTTTAACCATATCTTCCCGCAATTTTAGTAAGCTTTGCAGGTCGTCATACTGGTGCTTAATTCGCAGCATGGAGTGAACTCTGGCACGCAGTTCAATAGCATTTACAGGTTTACTAATGAAGTCGTCAGCGCCGGCTGTGAGACACTGGGCCAGGTCTGATTTTGAGTTTAATGCTGTCACCATAATGATGGGAACGGCTTGCCATTTTGGCATGGCTTTGATTTGCCGACAAACTTCGATGCCATCTATTCCTGGCATCATCACATCCAGCAAAATAAGATCCGGATCAAATATGTCGAGCGAGGCGATCGCTTCTTGCCCGCTGTCAGCGTAATGCAATTGATAGTCTTGCTCGCTTAAGAGGGTTTCAATTACATCAAAATTATTGGGATCGTCGTCAATGATTAAAACGGATGGTCTGTTCACGGGTTATCTTTAGTGAGAAGCTAAAAGTTGTTGAATAGTGCTTGCCAATTGCTTCAGCTTAACGGGTTTGGTGAGGTAATCATTGGCTCCGGCGGCAAGACAACGATCGCGATCGCCAGTCATGGCTAAGGCAGTTAGGGCAATGATCGGCAGATCAACTAAGTTTGGATCGCGGCGGATCTGCTGCATAGCTTCTAGACCATCCATACCAGGCATTTGAATGTCCATCAAAATTAGATTGGGGTTTTCAGACTTTGCCAGGGCGATCGCCTCTTCTCCATTCTTCGCCAAGAGAATGCGATAGCCTTTAGCTCTCAGGTAGCTCGAAACCGTACTGATATTGGCTTCGTTGTCTTCGGCGAGCAAGATTAAGGGAGAGCCTCCCTGCTGTTCGGGCTGGCTGGGTTCGATGCGGGGCTCTGTCTGGGGTTCCAGGGCAACAGAGGATGGCGCACCAGTAGGGGCAGTGCCCCCGTGCCTGCCCTCGAATTCGATCGCGAAGCAACTTCCTACACCCACAGTGCTGGTGAGCAACACCTGGCCGCCGTGGAGTTCGACAATGCGTTTCACCAAGGCAAGCCCCAAGCCAGTGCCTGTATATTGACGATTCAGCGCGCCATCGATTTGGATAAATGGCTGAAACAGTTTGTTGATATGTTCTGGCGCAATACCAATACCTGTATCGATGACGGCAATTCGCAGAGTCTCTTTGACCAAAAAATGGGGTGGGGAATCGGCAGAATCTGGGTCGGCCCGGCGCTGTTGACCACTAACTTCTACGGTGATGCGTCCTCCGTTAGGAGTGAATTTTACCGCGTTGTTGAGCAGGTTAATCAAGACTTGGCGCATCCGCCGTTCATCAATAAATAAGTCGGCCAGATTGAGTGGGACTTTAATCTCTAGCTGGATGCGTTTTTGCTGGGCTTGTTGTTTGATAAATGCCAGACTGGACTGACAGAGATGATTGATTGAAACTGGGGTGCAATCGAGTTCCATTTGACCCGATTCAATTTTGGCGACATCCAAAATGTCGTTGATTAACTCTAGCAAGTGAGAGCTACTGCGATCGATGGTTTGTAAAGCTTTGATTTGTTGTTCGTTCATGATGCCAAAGACTTGCTCTTGTAGCCCCTCACTCATGCCCAGGATGGCGTTGAGGGGAGTGCGGAGTTCGTGGCTCATGTTGGCGAGGAATTCGTCTTTGAGGCGGGTAGCACGGGCCAGTTCTTGGTTAGAGACTGCCAGTTGTTCGTTGCGCTCGGTGAGTTGCTGCTGGGCTTGTTGCCGTTCGGTGAGTTCTTGCTGCAACTGCTCAAATAGGCTAGCTTGTTGAACCGCGATCGCCAACTGGTTAGCAATTTGTTGCAGGAGTTGCGCTTCCGACTCTTGCCAGACTCGCTTTTCTCGGCAAGCATGGACAGCTAAAACCCCCCAGAGCTTATTGGTTTGCCCAGGGGCAACCCATCTATGGCTTTCGCTGCTTCGGACTTCTTGCAGGATAGGTGCAACGATTTTGGACTGGACTTGACCAACGCTTGCGTATTCCACCAAGCAATTAATCCCCATATCGGTCATTGTATCGGCGACGATACGGGGCTTGCCCTGATAATAGTGGTTGAGGATTTCTTGAGACCAGAGTTGGTCGTCCCAGTGGAGGTTTTTGAGCGGGGAAAACTCGGTCAACACAGATTCTTCAACTATTTGACTTCTGCCATTGCCAAATAGCCGGATTACGATGATTCGATCGCCTTGCAAGATTTCTTTGACTTGCTGTGTCACAGTCGCCAAAATTTGGTTAATATCCAACGATTCGCGAATTTGCTGGGCGATCGCTCCCAAAGTTCGCTGCCGTTCCAGTTGTAAAGCGATCGCCTTTTCTGTTTGCTTGCGGATAGCCAGTTCTGATTGTACCTGTTCGTAGAGGTAAGATTGCTGAATTGCGATCGCTAATTGGTTAGCAATTTGTTTAAGTAAATTGATTTCCCCGTCTTGCCATTGGCGCGGGCGATCGCATTGATGAACAATCAGCAACCCCCAGAGGGCTTGATTCTGAATAATTGGAACTACGAGTTTGGCTCTGACCTGGATGTCTGCTAGAAATTCGACTAAGCAAGGTATGATTGACTCGTTTTCATCTTCGCTATCGTTGAGGGCATAAACTCTTCCTTGGATATAGCGATCGTAGATCTCTTGGGGGAAAACCTCTTCTGGGAATAGAATATCTAGGAGCTTAAGCCTATTTGGCGAAACAGATTCAGCAATGGCAGCCCCCGTCCCTTCAGGAAAAACCCGATAAACCAGCGTTCTGTCTGATTGCAAGAGCTGATGGATTTCCTCAACAGTGCTATTGAGAATCTCGTCCAGATTCAGAGACGATCGCATCCGTTTAGTAATCGCTCCCAGCAAACGTTCCTGTTTTGCTTGTTGTTGCAATCTCAGTTCGGCTTCTTTGCGATCGGTGATATCCTGAAACGTGCCTACCAGACCAATAATATTACCTGAGCAGTCTCGCAGGGGAGCCTTGTGGGTTTCGATAAATAGTGGTTTACCATTCGGTAGGGTTAGCGTTTCTTCGATGCCTAATATAGATTCACCCGTTTCCATTAACCGCCGATCCATCGCACAATACTCATTCGCCTCGGCTTCTTCCTCGCAAATATCTAAATCTCTTTTACCTATACTTTCGGTCGTAGATGGCAAGCCTAGAGTTTTGGCAAACTGCTGATTGCATCCTAAAAAAACAGACTCTCGATTCTTCCAAAACACGGCGAGCGGGATAGTATCAAGTACCGTTTGCAGAAACTGCTGAGATTCCTGCAAGGCCTTCTGGGCCTGTTTGCGATCGCTGATGTCTACTAATACACAAATAGTTTGATCCTCCGAGCCTGGAAGAAGTGCGGCTCCGAGCAGGACAGAAATCCGGCTGCCATCCTTACGGTAGTATTCCTTTTCCAAGGACTCGATCTCGCCATCCTGTATCAGGCGCTCCATCGCTAAAACATCAGCGGGGAGATATTCGGGGGGGGTCATGACATCCCAATGAATCATCCCAGCATTTAGTTCCTCCCTAGTGTAGCCAACCATGTGTAAGAAGCGATCGTTGGCATCGATAATGTTCCCCTGAAAATCGGCAAACATCATGCCGCTCACACTGGAATCAAACACCCGGCGGAAGCGCATTTCACTGCTTTCCCTGGCGAGTTCAGCTTGTTTGCGATCGCTGATATCCGATAAAATTCCCTGGATGCTAATCAAATCCCCTTCAGCATTTATAACGGGTGTGGCGCTGCTTCTCACCCAGAGATAATTGCCATCTCGGTGGCGGTGTCGGAACTCATAATCACTTGACTTTTTACCAAATTTGATATTCTCCCGATAACCAGTAACCACCAAAGAGCGATCGTGTGGATGCACCAGAGATATAAACGACTTACCAATCCATGCACCCTCCTCCCAGCCAAACATCGTCTTGAATTGCGGTGACACATAAGTGAGTATGCCATCGGGTTCACATGACCAGATCAAATCCTTAGCGCCTTCTACCAGCCGCCGGAATTTAGCTTCACTCTCTGCTAATTCGGCTTCGATCTGTTTGCGATCGCTGATATCCCGGCATACACAAATCAATAATCCATCGTCTGTGAGGGTCAGGGATAGCTCTTGGGCAAAGGTAGAGCCATCTTTGCGGAGGGCGATCGCCTCTCCCTCCCAAGCGCGATCGCGCCTCAGCACCGGAAGGACTTCCCGCTCAAACCGTTCTAACTCCTGTTGGGAATACAAAAGTTTCCAAGATTTGCCCAACAATTCTTCAGGGCGTTCGTAGCCCAACAATTCTAGATGGGCTTGATTCAAATAGAGGTAGGTATCTGCTTGGAGAATCGCAATGCCCTCGATCGCCGCCTCAATTGCCGCCCGTTGTATTTTTAGGGTTTCTTCGGTTTGTTTGACATCGCTAATATCGGCAAAATAGCCAACAATCTCGGTTGGGCGACCTTGTTCATCTCGCACCAGGCGCATTCCATCCCGTATCCAAACGTAGTAACCATCGCGATGCAAAAATCGATATTCATGCTGATGAGTGTCGTACTCAAAGAGAGCCGATAGATCTGCCAAAACTCTAGGGGCATCTTCTGGGTGAAGATGGTTAGTCCAGAAGCTGGGGGTCGATACAACTTCTTCTGGCTTGTAGCCCAAAATAGTTTCGATATTTTTGCTGATGAAGGTTGAGTCATAGTCGCGATAGGGCTTACAGCTATAGATCATCGCGGGACTGGATGCCAGAAGAAATTCGAGGCGTTCTTTCAACAGGCGATTTTCTCGCTCTGTCTGTTGGCGATCGGTAATGTCTTGGATCAAAGCCAGCGAATAGAGATGTCCATCATCACCCGATAGGACAGAGATGGAAATGGAAATAGTGCGCCGCTGTCCATCTTGACGCTGGATTTCCTTTTCCACAGCGATCGGCTCCATCTGTCTACAGTTGACGATCGCCTGTTCTGGATCTTCTAGATTCGGGTACCAGGTTTGATACCACCCCAGACGGTTAATTTCTTCTAAGGTGTAACCCGTAATCACTTGCATTTGCTGATTCCAGACTGTGAAGCGGACAAAGGGAAACTCCTCAACTTGATGGAAAACGCACAGCCCTTCTGCCATGTTTTCTACAATTTGTTGACGGAAAGTATTTTCCTGCTGAAGCGTTGCTTCGGCCAACTTGCGATCGGTAATGTCGAAGCGAATGGCTAGATACTGAAAAGGTCGCCCTTGTTCGTCCACAAAGGGGACGATGGTGGTGGCAACCCAGTACAGCCTACCGTTTTTTGCCCGATTGCAAATTTCACCGCGCCAAATCTGACTGCTGTTAATGGTGCGCCACAAGTCTTGGAAGAAAGCAGGGGGATGATAGCCAGAGTTGATAATGCGATGGGTTTGTCCGAGCAGTTCATCGCGGGAGTAGCCAGAGACTACACAGAAGCGATCGTTGACGTAGGATATCACCCCTTCGCGATCGGTGATGACCACAATGGCAGACTGATCCAAGGCCTGTTTAAAGGCTGATAATTCTTGAATTAACTGCTGTCGTTGGAGTTCAGCCTGCTTGCGTCTGCTAATATCCAAGTTGACCCCAATCATGCTCTGGGGATTGCCTTGGGCATCTCGCAGGATCATACCAAAGGTTTTAATAAAGTGGAGGCTGCCATCGGGATGCAACACTCGAAACTCGGTATTAAATTCTGCCTGTCCTAAGACGGCTTGCTGGAGCAATGTTTCGGTGGCGGTGCGGTCTTCGGGATGTAGCCGGTTTGCCCAAATATCGTAAGGCTGAGGGGAATCAGATTGTTTTGTGACACCGTACAGTTCGTACATCCGCTCATCCCAAAAGACGGTGTTCTGTGCAATATCGAAGTCCCAACAGCCGATCGCCCCTGATTTGAGAGACAAAGCGAGGCGATCCGATACTTTCTTTAGTTCCACTTCTGCACGTTTGCGATCGCTAATATCTTTGGCGATGCCTAAAAAGCCGATAATTTGCTGATTGACATCCTTGAGGGCGGTGACGGATAGCGACATAGGAAATCGACAACCATCTTTGCGGATATAGCTCCACTCTTCTTCGCTGACAATACCTTGGCGTGCTTTGGCAACAAGAACCTCAAAGCCGGGGGGAATATTTTGCCCTAGTTCGGCAGATAGTGATGCTGCCCGGTCAATTACCTCATTTGCATCGTGGAAGAGTGCGGGGGAGGCTTTGCCGATGATTTCTCGAGCACTGTAACCCAGCATCTTTTCGGCTCCAGCATTAAAGGTCTGGATGATGCCAGTTGGGTCAGTGGAGATGATGGAGTAATCAGTACCATTGAGGATGGCGCGTTGCAGGCTGTTGACTTGCCAAAGCTCTTGGGTGCGTTCTGCGACTTTGGTTTCTAGCTGTTGGTTGAGTTCCTGGAGTTGTTGTTCGGCTTGTTTGCGATCGCTAATGTCTGTAGTAGTTCCTACATACCCGACTACTTGCCCGTTTGCATCCAGTTCGGGAACGGACTGCCCATATACCCAAGTCACAAGACCGTCGGGATGTTGAAAGCGATATTCGAGTTGGAAAGAGCCCTTTTCTTGGATAGATTGCTCCCATTCGGCGATGACCCAATCGCGATCGTCGGGGTGTAGCCCTTGTTGCCATCCTTCCCCGATGGCGGTTCTTGGGGTGAGTCCGCTGATCAGACACCACCAATCGTTAACATAGATGCACTTGCCCGCAGCATCAGCGCGGAAAATCCCCACTGGTACGGCTTCCACTAGGCTGACGTAGCGTTCTTCGCTTTCTTGCAGGCGGACTTCAGTTCGTTTGCGATCGCTAATGTCGGTAATGGTGCCTATATAGCCGATCCGATGTCCATTGGCATCGAGTTCGGCGACGCACTGCCCATAAACCCACGTTACCGTACCGTCGGGACGTTGAAAGCGATATTCGAGTTCAAAAGAGCGGTTTCCTTGGATAAATTGCTTCCATTCGGCAATGACCCAATCGCGATCGTCGGGGTGCACTCCTTGTTGCCATCCCTGTGCGATAGTGGCTCGTGGTCTGAGTCCGCTGAGCTGAAAGCAGCGATCGTTGACATAGGTGCATAGCCCCTCGGCATCGGTGCGAAAAATCCCCACCGGAGCAGCAGCGGCAAGGGCGGCGTAGCGTTGTTCGCTCTCGATCAGGGTGGCTTCGATGCGCTGTCGCTTTACCAGTTCATTCTGCAATTTTTGCTGGATCGTGGCTTGCCCAAGGGCGATCGCCACCTGTAGAGAAACTTGTCGCAGGAGTTCGATCTCGTCAGTCGTCCAAGAGTGTGCACTGGCTCGATAACTGGCGATCATTAATCCGCGCAGTTGTTCCTCAATCACGATCGGCACCATCAGCTTGGCGCGAATATCAAACCCCACTAACATTTCCTGATGGCACTGGGTCATTGCTTCGCCGTAGATGTCGTTGATGACGCGAATTCTGCCCTGGCGATAGGGTTCAAGCCATTCGGGGTTCATGCAAGGATCGCGGGCTTCCCTATGGAGCACCGATCGCGCCGTGTCAGTAATCGCTTCCGCAATCACCGTGCCGCTAAAGTCAGGTCGAAACTGGTAAATGATGACGCGATCGCACCCCAGAAGCGAGTGAATTTCCTGCACCGTAGTATGCAGAATATCTGACAAATTCAGGGACGAGCGGATCTGCTCGGCAATGGTATTGAGAAGTTGCTCTCGATCTGCCTTTGCTTTGAGGGCGGCTGTCCGAGCTTCCACCTGCTGCTCGAGCTCAAGGTTGCGATTTGCCAGCAGCGCCACTTTTTCCGCCTCTAGGCGCACCACTTTCTCTTCCCACTTCTGGGCCAGCTTGTATAGCTCCAGCGGGTTGAGGGCTTGCAGCAAACTGGTCTGGGTGACGATGCCTAATAGTTCTCCTAGCTCCCCTGTCACCGCCAACCGACGGATCGATCGCTGCTCCACGATCTCTTGCACAGTCCAGAGCGACTCGTCTGGCTTGACCTTAAAAATCGGTGTACTCATCACCGCTTCAGCCAGACAGGTTTCCAGGTTCAAACCCAATGTCTGAAATTGCACAATATCCCGCTCGGTGAGAATCCCCACTGGAATTTGTAGCGGTTCAGTAGAGATTCCGCCTGGGTGTACAATCATCACGGAACTGACGCGATGCTCTGCCATAAGTTGGGCGATCGCCAGTAGGGAAGAATCTGGCGCAGCACAAATCACTTCGCGGGTCATCACTTCTGCTACCATACGCAACCGCAGCAGGTCGATCGGTCGAGAGGTTTGGCGCAGACTTTCGTGAGTCACTAGGCCCACTAGGCGATCGAGTTCGTCCAGGATGGGCAAATGGCGAATCTGGTGCTGCTGGAGCAGGTTAATCGCCAAAAATAAATCGGTGAAGGCGGACTCGCGGAGGGTGACGACTGGATATGTCATCACCTCCCGGAGCGCCAAAGTCTCCAAGGAACGCTGCCCAGCACTCAGCCGCACCACGTCTCGCTCGGTCAGTACGCCGACCAATTGCTCGTTTTCCACTACCAACACGCAGCTCGATCGCGCCTCTAGGTGGAGGTCGTCGAGTTGACCGTCGGCCGTTCTAGGGGTGTTGCAGAGCGATCGCACGCCGCTCATTTGGGCGATCGCATCCATCACCGTCGTATCGGGCGAAACCACCAATGGTTCCGGGACGATCGCAGTCCTGAGTTCTATTGGAGTGAGAGCCGTAGTACGCATGAACATGAGTTTATAGGGTTTTATTGCTGATTATTTTTTTAAACTCTTCGCCTTAAAAACATGAGCTGATAGCGTAGCCTGGGGTCAGCGATAGTAACGAGAAGAGTTACTATCGCTGCACGACATTCTCTAAATATTATATTTACTTACAGTTCGCTTTTGCATGAAATGAGTTAGGGAATTTATGCAACTCTAAGGTAATGCTTTTTCCTCAGTTTCATGAGATAATAAAAAGAGGAAGTACCGCTTTTTAATCAGTTTCATGAGATAATAAAAATAGAAAATGCCGTAAACCCTTTACTCGACTATATTGAAGCTCGGAGAACCCGCCGTAACGATAAATTTTGTTGACGATTGACGATGACTGTGAATTATACAGAGCATACAGAACACTATTCCCAGAAGTGAGAACTTGTGATGCGTTTAATTACTTTCATAGAGGAATTTTCTGATATTAAGCGTAAAACACTACTAGCAATATTTCGTGTACTGGGATTAAGCAATGAACAAAAAATATGGCATTCTCTAAGCAAATTACTTGAAAATTAGAACGCTTGAGAGAAGCTAGGTTAAACCTTATTCTACCCGAACTAGCGGGACAATAAATTTTTATAATAATTATTGTTGATAAAGTAGCAAATTCAAAGAAAGGGAAGACAACCGATTATCTGAAACGATGTCACCAATCAAATAGAGTTTAAGTAAGTCGGCGAAAAAAAAACGAACTCTGTTAAACAAACAAGTGAATACACAGAATGTTTCTACTGAGGCAACTCAATAGATGGGCGCTATATTAACAGAAACCCGGTTTTTTGACACCAGTGCCTCCTGGAAGATCCGAAAGTAGAAACGAGAAACCCGGTTTCTTAGGCAAGGTAAGAGCGCCCTAATTTACAAAAATTATCACATTAAATATCAATGCGGTGCTCTCAAATCAGCCGCGAGTTAAGTTAGACTGAATTGTCAGTGCGTGAATTATTCACAGGTTAGCATCTATGCAGCTCAAACATCTAAATCAGCCTTCAAAAGACCTCTCTACCTCTTGCGAGCATCACATCAAAGACAGCCAGCCACCACAGCCCAATTATTTCGCTGACATAGCCCGTTCCTTCCGCAACCTGAGTATTCACGACAAAATCTGCCGTGGGTACGCACTGGCTCTTTGTGTTGCGATTGGGGGAACGGCTGTCGGGATGTTGGTGGGCACTTATTACTATCGAATAACTAATAATCAAGTACACATCGAGCGAGAAAGTCAGCTTTTAAATAAGTTACAGGTGGCTTTACTGCGGACGCAAAATAGCCAAGAATGGCTGATTTACGGGCTAGAGAATCCCCAAACCTTTGACCGTAAATACCAACAGTTACAAAACAATATTTCCACTTTAAAACTGTTGTTTTCAGAATTTAAAAAACCTAACAATCTAGAACAAATTGAAGGGATAGAAAAAATTAGAAAAACTGGCGATTCGCTACTAGCAAATTATATTTTTCCACTAGAAATAGTTAATAAAAAAATTAGTAAGTTGCCAAACAACCCCGCTCAACAAAGTATTAAACGTAAGTTGCTGTTGAATTTCGAGCGAGATAAGATTGGGTTGCAACTAGATAGGGCGGTTAATGATATAGCAGCAATTATCGATCGCGCCCAAGTGCAAGAAGATGCAGGGCGGAAGGAACTGCTGCGAGCGCAGGCGCTGCGGGTGCAAATAATTTTGGGTAGCATGGGACTGTCGATCGTCGTTGCAGCAGTGCTGGCGGGCTTCACCAGTCGGGCGATCGCCAAACCCCTCGCCGCTGTAACTAAAATCGCTCAGCAAGTGACGGAAGAATCTAATTTTCAGTTGCAAGTACCAGTTACCAGCACCGATGAAGTGGGAGTATTAGCAGCTTCGCTGAATCAACTGATTCAGAAAGTAAATCAGTTGCTAGAAGAATTGAAATCTGAACAACAAAGCAAGATACTTCAAAATGAGAAGATGGCAACTTTGGGGCGGATGTTAGCCGGCGTTGCTCACGAAGTTAACAACCCAATCAATTTTATCTATGCCAATATCGATCCTGCCAGAAATTATGTTGAAGATATTTTAGATTTGCTCAAAACTTACGAAACAGAAATTTCCAACCCCCCTGCCGCAGTGATCGCCAAAGGCGAAGAAATAGACATCGATTTTCTCAAAAAAGATTTGATCAAAATATTGGACTCAATGCAAGTAGGCGCTGAAAGAGCAAAAGCTATTATCTTAAGTTTGAAAGATTTTTCTCGCCTCGATGAGGCAGCCCCTCATCCCGTCGATTTACACGCCTGCATAGACAGCAGTTTGCTCATTCTCAACAGCCGCATCAAACAGGGCATTGAAGTGGTGCGACATTACGGGAATATTCCGACTGTGGAAGGCTATATGGGTTTGCTTTACCAGGTATTTGTGAATCTTCTCAACAATGCACTAGATGCTGTGGAAGAGAAAGCAAAAATGGAGAAATCCAGCTCTGAGAAGGCGAAAAAACGATCGGCTTCCGAGTCACTCCAGGAAGCACCGAGTTTTTCGCCGAGGATTGTGATTGCTACAGAATACTTGGACGACGACTCAGTGGTAGTGCGAATTTCTGATAACGGTACGGGAATAGCACCAGAGAGCCAAGAAAAAATGTTTGAAACATTCTTTACTACTAAACCGAGAGGTGTAGGCACTGGTTTGGGATTGGCAATTGGTCGCGAAATTATCGTCAAGAAACACGGGGGGACAATTAACTTTTGGTCGGAGGTTGGAACGGGGACGGAATTTTCGATCGCCCTGCCGATTAAGCATGAGAATTTAATGCAAAATACGCTCTTACAACCTCCAGTTGCTCGTGAATATAATTCCCTCGGCAACGAGAACGTGCCAACCAATCCCAAAAAAAGAGGAACTGTAAAAACTTAAAAATTATATCATTTCCGGTTACACCGGAATGATGTTGACTGTTGACGCCGTGAACAGTGAACAGTCAACCGTCAACAGTGAACAGTGAACTCGAATTTACTATTCCGATGCTAACGGATTTGATATTATTCGTTTTTATCCCTGTTTCAAAAAAGAATGCAACTGCAAGCAAGCTCCGCAATCTGATGTCATAATTCATTCCACATCTAAAATCTAAAATGGTATGAGATTGCTTACTGACTGGCTGTCGCTCCCCCACTCAAGGAGTGATAATACCCAACTCAAAACTATAGCAGTTCTCAATCTTGGTGAGGTAGGCCCTATGCCCTATGCCCTATGCCCTATGCCCTATGCCCGCTTATCAAGCGTGCACCTCATGTTACGCTCGAAAGGCTATATTTTCAGTAATCTTGAAAAACAGGAGTTGCTATAATTTTAAGTTGAGCAATCACTGTACGGAGCGAAAATGATGGGACTATTTGACCAAATTTTGAGCGCGATCGACAATCCCAACCAACAAGCAAACCCCAATCAGTTGGGCAACATTGTCGGTGCGGTAGAGCAGTTGAGCAGCAACCAGGGCGTCAATACGGGTACGACTCAGGTAGCAATGTCGGTTTTGGGCGGATACGTGCGATCGGCATTGCAAAACGTGCGATCGCAGTCAGGAGACGCACAAGCTCAACAAGTTGTCAACCAATTTAGCGGCACAAATCCCAATCCGCAAGCGGTACAGAGTTTGTTCGGCGCTGGCCAACTCACGCAGATAGTGAACGATATCGCCCACAGAACCGGTTTGAATAACGCCACAGTGCAGGCGATGATACCTGTTTTGGTGCCGCTGGTGCTGAATTTGCTAAAAACCGGCAGCAACGCCCAAAACCCAGGCCAAGGCAGCAATCCCGTTTTGAATACGTTTTTAGATTCAGATGGAGACGGTGATGTAGACATTACTGACGCCATGTCGATGGCAGGCCGCTTTTTGAATCAGCGCAGTTAGCGTTAAGATGTGGGGATAGAGATTGGCGGGCGCTCGCTCTAAATGGCAGAGTTTGACATGATGGAAAGTCTGCTCGCATAATTAACACAAATCAATGTGTAATTTCGCTCTATTATGCTTTTTTAGTGGGAGGTGACTTAGACTACTCCATCATCAGTTAAACTCTTGCTCTTTCTCTCTCTCTCTGGGCCATCTGGTTTTGCATACGATTATATAAATCAACTTGAGGATCGGAATGGGTAATGCAAGCAACTAACGCATAACGTTGCATTTCGATTTCATCGGGCTTTGCCCATTTACGATTACAACTCACAATTAGCGTCATCGAGCCGTCATCATATTTTGTGGATTTCGACGTTATTTCTACTTGTCCCCTTTGGACTGTTCCTTTCTTGCGAAGATTGGAGCCTGGAGATAGTTTGACTTCAATGCCAGAGCCATATTGTTTTATTAACTTTCCTTTTGTATTGTCTGTGGACTCATCAGGAGAACTCGTCTTGCTAGCAGCTTCATAAGCTTTTCTAACCAATTCACGATCGATTCCTTTAAAAAGTTCAAATTCCATTGTGACTCCTAGATATGAGTCTCCGCGAGTTGGGCGAGTTGGCGGATCAAATGCCAAGGTAATTGACAACATACGAGTACCTTTTACTTTGAAAAATTCAGGTGGTAACTGGGGAATTTCGTAAACATCAAAACATCCTACTTTGATCCGAACATTATCTTCTGACAGAACAACATAGTTTTCAGCAGAATACATTGCACGTTCTAAGTCAGCCTGTCCATAACCATAGATGGCTAACTGCTTTTTAATTTGTTTTGTATTTATACTTTGAGACTGCTTTTTGTTACATTGAAATTGGGGAGGAATTTCTTTAGGAAGAAGCGCAGAATTGACAATAAGCGCCCGAATTAAATTAGAACTGGCATCTGGATATTTTGTAAAAAGTTGAGCAGCCAGGTTAGCAACACGAGGAGCCGCAAAGCTTGTACCACTACAGATTTGAAATAAAGAACTTTTTAAATCTTTGGATAGAGTCACAACAGAAACACCAGCTACAGAATCTGGTAGTTGCAATTTTGATTTAGGTAAATCCAGACCTTCTTTATATTTGAGGTTTATTACAACATCTCCGCCAAAATCTACAACATCAGGCTTAATCATTCCATCGACCCCAAAACCTGTTCTAGTGAACGGAGAGGGGTATCCTGGTAGTTTGGCGATCGCCTGACGACGAACATCAGAGGGTTCTGTAATACTACCGCGACCTAATGATAAAGAACCTACCGTTATTGCAATTGCTGAAGTCGCTGGATCGATAATTCGAGCGCTCTTTTTCAGCAGATAATTTGGGTAATCAGTCCGTAGTTGCTCATCTGATTTTGCCTCTTCATAAAAAGCATTTCCTGCTGAAATCACAAAAACAATATTTTTGTGTTGGTAGTCATAAGCAATTTCATCTATTTTGGCAGCTAATCGAAACTGCTTGAGCCCCTCTCGGTAAATTTGGTCAGCGTTACCTAGCGAGATATTGATAACCTTGCAATTGGGATACTGTTCAACAAAAGCACGAATGGCTTGATCGAGTTGAGTTTCTACGAGAAGGTCTTCATCATATGCGTTTTTTTCGTTTGTCACACGGGCAGAGAATAGCCAAGCCGTTGGCTCGAATGAACGTTTTTTAATGCAGTTTTCAACATTTCCATAGATAGCAATTCCAGCGACATTAGTACCATGTCCATTTACATCATCAGCGCCGCCTTTTATAAATTCCCTTTTTACATCTGGGAATACTTCAGTTTCACCCAACACCGGAGCTATCAACGGATGACCACGCTGTACACCAGAATCAATAACCAGAATGCCACAATTATCTTCAGGTGGGGCAAGAACTTCGGGAAAATCAGAAATTGGCAGATTATAATCAGCAGTTCTTTCAAATGCAGGTTGGGGAGGGCGATCGATTTCTTTAACGATTTTCTCTTCCAGCAAAAGCTCTAAAACTTCGTGGGTGACTTTAATCCGAGCAATACACAGATATTCACCTATGTAGCTATCGCTCATTCTCATAGGAGCAGTATCGCTGGGTAAGCTCTCTAGCACTTCGGCGATATCATCTAAATACTTTCGCATCTCTGTGCGATCGCCTGTGTGCCAAAGTTCCAAATCTAAGGCGGTAAGTTCACCTAATTGTACAGGCTTTAGCTGCAACAAACGACCAATACGATCTTCACGTTCGAGGGGAACTAGCTCATCAATCGCTCCTAAGTATTCATACTTTGGGCCCTCTTGAATTTGACTATAATTTTCTAACCGTCTCTTGAATTCAGTTAGCTGATTGTCCGATGAAAAGACAACAATGGCTTTATTGGGTTCACAAGCTAGTAAATTTAGTCCTGCTTGAGTCACCATGTCTTCTGAGAAATAGCCTTTTTCAGCAATTTTGATCTTAAAAATCAATTTTGGGTCAAGACGGAAGGGGCTGGTCTTTTCCTTAACAGGCTCAATCAAGGGAGAAAGTTGATTTAATAAACGCCTACCGTGTTCGCTGACATCACGTTTTGTACCACCAAAGCCACCCCTAGCAGCAGAGCGCCGAGGTAATTCGATGTTGATTCTGGGTAATTTCAGGTGGTCAAACTTACTTACCATTAGGATTAGACGTAAATAATTACTTTGAGCTTGCTATTACACTTTGTCTCTCTAGAAAGCGCCCAATCGCCACCTCTAAATCATCAGCAGTCAGGGTACGTTCTCCTCGCAAAACCACGGCTTTAATTGCATCGGAGCAGATGCGTTCTATATCTGCTCCAGTAGCATTCTCAAGCCGATCTGCAAAAGTAGATAGATTAATTGCAGTATAACGGATTGCAGACAGATAGCGACTTAAAAGCGCCGTCCGCTGTTCAACCGTTGGATTATCGAAGAAAATAACTTCATCAAATCGTCGCCATACGGCACTATCCAGTAGTTTTTCGTGATTAGTAGCAGCAACAAATATACTTTGATTAGTCGCATTATCTATGAGCTGTAGTAAGCTATTCACGAGGCGTTTAACTTCACCATGTTCATTTAAGTTATCACGATCGCGGGCTATAGCGTCAAACTCATCGAACAAAACCAGCCACTCACCCTTTTCAATGTAGGTAAAAATTTTCTGAAGATTGGTTGCAGTTTGACCCAAGTAAGAAGAGAATACTGCTGTCAGGTTCACGTAAACAAGTGGGAGCCCCAAGGCGCTAGATAGGATTTTTGCCGTTTGGGTTTTACCACACCCAGGGGGACCACAGAAGAGTAATTTGTTTTTGGGCTTGAGGTTATAGGCTGCAAGGATATCTTGTTTACGGTTTTCGAGGACGATTTCTTGCAGGATATCAAAAATTTTTTCACTCAGGACGATGTGATCCCAAGTAAGGTCAAATTGTTTGACATCAAGCAAGGCAAGTCCAGTATCCTTGTCTTTAGGAGGCTCAGGAAATTGGTGCCAGGGAGTCGGGTTAGCAGCTAGGGGTTTGATGTATCCATTGCCGTTTTGAAGCAGCTTTTCCAAATCTCTAGCAAGTAAGAGGTGATTTTTATTTCTTTCTTCTTCAATAATTTCCATAGCGGCAGCCAAAAACCCTTCTCTCTCGTTATGAGAGAAGCTTTTGAAGAGTTTTCTGAGGGTTTCGCCACGCGCCATACTTAGAATGGGAGTTAAACAGTTTATCTACCTTAATTAAACATACTACATATTTCCTAAAAAGTCAACATTTAAAACCTAATATATATATCGATTTATTGTAGAGCTTAAATATCCACTTTAATAGCAATTAAAACTCTTTCTTTATAACTATATAAGATTTTTATTGTGAACTATTTTATGGCCTTACCCGATATTTTTTGGTATGTAAAAATTTTTAAGGAATAAAATAGCCTCAATCAAAATTAAAATACACTCACTAATTACAAGGATTGGATAAACTTTTGATGGTGCCTTTATGATATCCCGATCGTCGCTCGTAGCCAATTAATTAGATTGGGCTTTTTTAACCGCAGATATCAGCGGATGAGCGCAGATGAACGCGGATGGTATTTTATCTGCGTTTATCTGCCTTCATCTGCGGTTAAAAAAATTCCTACTTTAACCCAAACCTAAATCAGTCACAGCACCGATACTGCTAGAAGAAACCAACTTAGCATATTTAGCCAAAACGCCCCTAGTATAGCGAGGTTTAGGAGGCTGCCAAAGAGCCCGCCGCTGCTCCAATTCTGCATCCGAAACATTGAGCTGCAACAAGCGATTTTGAGCATCAATCGTAATCGAATCGCCCTCTTTTACCAGAGCAATTGTCCCGCCAACTTGTGCTTCGGGTGCAACGTGACCGACAACCATGCCGTAAGTTCCGCCAGAGAAGCGACCGTCAGTAATTAACCCTACAGAATCGCCCAAACCAGCGCCAATAATTGCCGAAGTTGGTGCTAACATTTCGCGCATCCCCGGCCCGCCTTTGGGCCCTTCGTAGCGGATGATAATCACATCTCCGGCTTGAATTTTGCCCGCTAAAATTGCCTCCAAACAATTTTCTTCAGATTCAAATACGCGCGCCGGGCCGGTAATTTGCGGTTTTTTAACGCCAGTAATTTTAGCAACTGCTCCTTCTGTTGCCAGATTTCCCCTGAGAATTGCTAAATGTCCTTGGGCGTAAAGCGGGTTGTTCCAAGGGCGGATGACATCTTGGTCGGTGCGGGGTTCGGCTGGAATATCTGCTAACACTTCGGCAACAGTTTGACCGGTAATTGTCAGCGCGTCTCCGTGCAGCAAACCCTGTTCTAGCAGCATTTTCATTACTTGAGGAATGCCGCCGGCTTTGTGCAAATCGGTTGCTACGTATTTGCCGCTGGGTTTGAGGTCGCACAGCACTGGCACTTTTGCTCGAATAGTTTCAAAATCGTCGAGGGACAACTCAACGCCGATCGCATTGGAAATGGCTAATAAATGCAGCACAGCGTTGGTTGAACCGCCGACTGCCATGATGACGGCGATCGCATTTTCAAAGGCTTTGCGAGTCAAAATTTGGCTCGGTAACAACTGTTTGCGGACAGCTTCCACCAGCACTTTTGCAGATTCGGCAGCGCTGTCAGCTTTTTCGGCATCCTCAGCAGCCATTGTCGAAGAATAAGGCAAACTCATGCCCATCACTTCAAAAGCGCTAGACATCGTATTTGCTGTGAACATTCCGCCACAGGAACCCGCACCCGGACAAGCTTTTTGTTCGACTGCATTGAGTTCTGTTTCGTCAATTTTGCCCGCGCTGAATTGGCCGACGGCTTCAAAAGCGCTGACAACGGTTAAATCCTGTCCGTTGTGGTGTCCGGGTTTGATCGTGCCGCCGTAAACAAAAATAGCAGGAATGTTCATGCGGGCGATCGCAATCATCGCCCCCGGCATATTTTTATCGCAACCGCCGACAGCCAGCACCCCGTCCATACTTTGGCCGTTGCAAACAGTTTCGATGGAATCCGCAATCACATCTCTCGACACCAGAGAATATTTCATCCCTTGAGTTCCCATCGAGATCCCGTCGCTGATAGTAATCGTACCGAACATCTGCGGCATGGCGCCGGCTTCCCTTGCACCCGCAATAGCCCGCAAAGCGAGCTCGTTCAATCCCATATTGCAGGGCGTAATCGTGCTGTACCCGTTGGCAATCCCCACAATCGGCTTAGTGAAATCGCCGTCGCCAAAACCGACTGCCCGCAGCATTGCCCGGTTGGGCGCGCGCTGCACCCCCCCAGTCACAGCTTGGCTTCTCAAATTTTCAGGCATTTTAAAATTTCCTTTCTCTGTTGACAGTTGACAGTTGACAGTTGACAGTTGACAGTTGTCAGTTGTCAACTGCCAGCTCGCCCAAAAACGAATACAAGTTTCCGATAATCGTCGTGGTGAGCCCATAATTTTAGACCAAAGTTCCGGCTCCCAGATGAATCTGTGGAGCAAATCTAAAATCTAAAATCTAAAATCGACTGACTCAGTGCCGAGCGCCGAGAGTTTTACCCTATTGTTGATTTTCTCAGAAGCTTTGATCTTTGTCAGACCTTTTAGGAGGCAGTGGCACAGCAGTGCCCGGAAAGCAATGCAAAGATTCTACAGATACTACAGCGTGCAGAGTGAATACCGTGGTTATCTGGGATGATGTGGTAACACCCATCACTCTAACGTTTAAAAAAATTGCGAGGCGAATGACATGGAGGCCGATCGAATTCTGAGGCAATATGCGGCCGGAGAAAGAAATTTTCGAGAAATTAACCTCGTTGGGGCCGACTTAAAAGGGGTAAACCTCAGCGAGGCTAACTTTACCAGATCGAATTTCCAAGACGCAAACCTCAAAGGCGCTAACCTGACGGGAGCGAACTTGCGCGAGGTGAAATTGGCAGGGGTGGACTTGACGGAAGCCAACCTCAGCGAAGCAAATCTCATCGGTACTGATTTGAGCCGCGCCAATCTCAGCGGGGCTAACCTGATGGGAGCCAACCTGCGCGGCTCAATGGCCAGAGAAGTCAACATGACTAAGGCTAATTTGACAGAAGCTAATTTGACCGAAGCCAACTTTACCGAAGCGAATTTGTTTGCGGCCAACTTAACGGACGCTAGCATGATTCGCATTAATTTGATGAAGGCAAATTTGAGTTGGTCAACTCTCAAAGCGGTAAACCTGACAAATGCCATCCTCAGCGAGTCGCTTTTAGAAAGAGCTAACCTAAATCAGGCAATTCTCAGCGGGGCGATGGTGAGCGGGGCAAACTTGGCTGGTGCAGACTTGCGCCAAGTAACGATGGTTGGAGCTAATCTCACCGACGCTAATCTGAGCAATGCTAATTTGAGAGTTGCTAATGTGAGTTGGTCAACGCTGGCAAGAGCTAATTTGAGCGGTGCTAATTTGTACCGGGCAAAGCTGTGCTGGTCTAATTTTAGCGGGGCGGTTTTGGTGGAAGCGGTTTTGATTGATGCTAATCTCAATCGAACTAACTTCCGCGATGCAGATTTGAGGCGGGCAATTATGCCGGACGGCACGACTAATGATTCTTAAAATTTGATTGGTGATTGTTGACTGTTGACTGTTGACTGTTGACTGTTGACTGTTGATTGTTGATTGTTGATTGTTGACTGTTCACTAATGACTAATGACTACTGACTAATGACTAATGACTACTGACTACTGACTACTGACTACTGACTACTGACTACTGACTAATGACTAATGACTATCACTGAATTATTGATGTTGGGTGCGGCGGGAATTTTTGCGGGAATTCTAGCTGGATTTTTGGGTATCGGCGGCGGTACGGTGCTCGTGCCTTTGTTGGTGGCTCTCAATTACGCTCCGGTGCAGGCGGTTGCTACTAGCGGTTTGTCGATCGTCATTACAGCTATTTCTGGCAGCATCCAGAATTGGCGCATGGGCTACCTCAGCTTGAGCCAAGTCGCAGGCATCGGATTTCCCGCCGTCATCACAGCACAAATCGGTGCTTATTTGGCGGGGATATTTCCGCCTTACTTGCTGTTACTTACTTTTGGGTTGTTGCTGTGGCTCAATATTTATTTGATTGAAGTTCGCAAGCGCCTGACAGCTAAGAAGAAAGCGGAAGCAGAACAAGGGGAAATAGGAGGACAAGCGGGACAAGGAGAAAATGCTCAATTACCAATTACCAATCACGAATTACCCAATAATTCAAATATTTTATTCCATCCAACTTTTGCTAAAATTGCTACCGGCAGTGCGGCGGGTTTATTAGCGGGTTTGTTCGGCGTAGGCGGCGGCGTAATTATGGTTCCCCTGCAAATTTTGCTGTTAGGAGAAAGCATTAAAACCGCAATTCAAACCAGCTTGGGCGTCATCGTCATTACGGCAATTTCGGCGACGGCGGGACACGCGGCGCGCGGGAATGTTTTGTGGGTTGTGGGGTTAATTCTTGGCGGCGGCGGTTTGTTGGGCGCGCAGGTGAGCACGCGGTTTTTGCCGAGATTGCCCGATCGTATTGTTAGTTTAGCTTTTCGATCGCTCTTGGCAATCTTATCGATTTATGTTTTCTGGCAAGCTTGGCAAAAATTTAGTAACGGGTAATTGGTAATTGGTAAGGGGTAATTGGTAAGGGGTAATTGAGAATTGGTAATTGGTAATTGAGGCAGAGCCTCCGGGTATGTATTCCCAGGCAGAGCCTGGGAACAAGGTTATGGCTACAATGACAGTTAACAATTGACAGTTGACAGTTGACAGTTGACAGTTGACAGTTGACAGTTGACAGTTGACAGTTGACTACTGACTACTGACTACTGACTACTGACTAATGACTACTGACTACTGACTACTGACTAAGTTTCTTCACGGCGCGAGTCAGACGCTGCAAATAAGGCTTGACAATTTCTTGATTTTGCCGCTGCAACTCGGAAACTTGCTGCTGCAAATGCTGAATCTCGGTTTGCAACATCCCTGTGTCTATTGTGGGTCGATCGAGCAAATCCTGTAATTGCTTGAGAGAACCTTGGATTTGATCCAAATCTACTTCGTTCGATCGCTCCTGTAACTGAGCCGTAATAGTTTTAACTTCAGTTAACTGTTCGCCCATCAATAAAAATCGGACGTTGACATTTTCCCAATCATGCTCTCTCAGGGCGCTATTTTCCAAAATGCGGAGTTTTTGCTGCAAATCCGACAGTTGCGTGTGGAAATCCTGAGAATCTGCAGGCAGCGCTTGGGCTTGGCGTTCGAGAGAGGCTACGGCAGCTTGTACCTCGGCGATGACGCCGGATTCCAAGCCGAGGAGTTTCTGCTGCAAGTCGGAGACAGCGGTGTAGAGTTCTGCAGGTTCTCCAGGTAGTATCTGAACTTGCTGCGAGCGAGGTTCTACGGAGGCCTGTACCTCCGCGATCGCAGAATTTGCCTTTTGTTGCATTTGTTGCTCGAAACGCTGGCGATTGGCGAGATTTATGGAGAGTGCTGCGGTTAAGGGGGCGGCGGCGTAGACAATTTGGCCCGACAATCCTGCAGCAATCGTGCCAATAGCTGAACCAGCAACTGAGGCGTATTCTACCAATTCTAGCCAGTCCGGCTGGTTCGGGGCACTTCTGGAAGCTGGGAATGATGCTTTTTCAATCTTCTGCATAGCCTTTTAGTCGTAGTCGGATAGATGGCGATACCGACATGATAAAAGCGATCGGCAAATAAATCAGGGCTAGTGGTCAAAATTTCCTGATTGTGGTATTTTTATTGACCGAAAGCATCCAGGATACAAGCCCCCGACTTTATCCGTGGGGTCAATGCTTCAATTCTTTAATCTAAAATCTAAAATCTAAAATCTAAAATCGATTGACCTCGTGCCGAATACGTTCTGCGTTTAAAACGCTCAGTCTCAGGTAAAATTCAGGATTAAGTCGATCGCTCAACAGTTAACCAATAAGCGTTCACCGCCGTCTGTCAGGAGTATACAGAAAATGGGTCTTAAGATTATTGAAAGCTACGATAGCAGTTTTGTCCTCGAACCCGATGCTAAAACTGCACTGTTCGGTTTATTAACCGGTGAAAGCTTTGTCAAACAAATAGCGCTACAATTGCAATGCTCGCGCATTGAGTTTGCCGAGTTACTTTTTCAGCCAGTCCCTTACAGCAGCGAGACGCCGAAGGGAATGCCTGCTGAATTTGAAAAGTATCACGAATCGAGCGATTTTGCGATCGTCAACGTCCCGCCTAATTTCATGTTCCAAGCCAAAATATTTAAACCCAGCCGCCTCTGTGCAATTTATCGAGTTTTCAAGAGTTAGGTAAAGGCTGGTTAATCTGTGGTTTAATCTAAAATCTAAAATCTAAAATCTAAAATCGGATGACAGAAGACATTCAATCTCTCGCCAGCTTAGAATTCATTCCCTACATAGACTCCGAGGGGAAATTGCCCGATTTTGTCCAGGGAAAAATCGGCGTTTACGCGATTTTCGACAGCGAGAAAGTGCTGCAATTTGTCGGCTATTCTCGCGACATTTACCTCAGCCTCAAACAGCATTTGGTACGCCAAACCCAGTATTGCTACTGGCTGAAAATCCAAACTATTGACAAGCCCAGCCGCACCATCCTAGAAAGCATTAGAGAAAGTTGGATTGCCGAAAACGGTTCCCAACCCCAAGGTAACGGTGCCGATGCGGCCAAGTGGAACGATCCCATCGACACCAAAACTGTAATGACTGCCCAAGAAACGGCAAATTATGAAGGTATCTTCGCCGATGAAATTGCCAAAGATAAATTGTTGAAAAATGTCGCGCGGCGCGTAGAGAATGAAATTTTCGCGCTGCTGAAAGCTCGCGGCGTAACTGAAGAAATCCGGTTTAATCCCAAGCTCAAAACGAGCGGATTGTTGGATTTAAAGTAAATATGCTCTCTGGTCAATTCCCCACAATCAGCTTAAGCTTTTAGTCCGCCAGTCCTCCCGCTTACCCGGCACTCCGCCAGGGAATGAATTCCACGGGGCTTATAGCAAAAGTCCTCTAAAAGAGGACTAATAAATTATTCAGTCCTCTTGAGCGAGGACTTTCGCTTTGAGGCAGGGGTTTCAACCCCTGACGGACTGACGGATTATCGGTTTTACCTCAAGTGGACACCAATAGCCCTTGCCCTGTCCATAATTTCCGTGCCGGAAACGGTAATGCCGTTTCCCTACAGATGCTCGCGTACAATCTATGTGATATATAGCGGTTCTCAAGCGTCGTGAGGTATGGGGTGAGTCCGATGCCCGATGCCCGATGCCCGATGCCCGATGCCCGATGAGCACCTCATGTTAGTGAGAAAGGCTATATCCTCTGGGTATGTTAAAGTTTAAAATGTTGAAATTTATTAAAATTTTACAGATATCGGAATCTGCACAATTAACTTGGTTCCTCGAGCCGGAGCAGAAATACAACTGATTTGACCTCGATGTTTTTCCACTACAATATCGTGACTGATTGCCAACCCTAATCCAATACCGCGGCCTACAGGCTTCGTTGTAAAAAATGGGTCAAATATCTGGTGGCGCACTTCCTCACTCATCCCACAACCGTTATCGGCAATGTGAATAACAACGGATTTATAATGGTGAGTGGCTAATTTTGAATCTTGATTGTGCAGGGCCGATTCTGACACACAACTTACTGAAGTGCTGATGGTAATTTTTCGGGGAGATGGTTGAGTTTCTAGGGCATCAATAGCATTACTTAGCAGGTTCATGAACACCTGATTTAACTCACTGGCGTAACAGGTGACTCTTGGCAGTTGGCTGTAGTCTTTAATGACCTCTATCTCACCAGCTTTGTTTGTTCCCTTCAGCCGGTGCTGCAAAATAACTAAAGTATTGTCTATGCTTTCATGAATATCCACTGGCTTGTACTTTTGTTCGCCAAGGCGGGAGAATTTCCGCAAAGACATCACTATTTCGCTAATCCGAGAAGCACCCTCTGTCATCGACTTCAGCAGTTTTGGATAATCCTCTGCGATGAATTCGGGTTGAATCTCGTCCAATTTGCCGATAATTTCTGCAACGGGCTGCGGGTAGTAATGTCGGTACAATTCGACGAGGCGAAGCAAATCTCGTGCATAGTCCGCCGCTAGAGCAATATTGCCGTAGATAAAGCTGACGGGATTGTTGATTTCGTGAGCAATTCCAGCAGCTAGCTGACCTAAAGAAGCCATTTTTTCCTTCTGTATTAACTGAGCTTGAGTTTTCTTTAGTTCAGTTACGGTTTGTTCGAGTTGCTGGGCGTAGGATTGTGTTTGCTGGAACAACTGGCGCTGCACGAGTTGATTTGAGACGCGAGCCAGAACTTCTTGTTCGTGAAACGGTTTTGTGATATAATCTATACCACCAACTTCAAAGGCTTTGACTTTATCTAATATTTCATTCAAAGCACTGATAAAAATAACTGGAATGTCCTTGGTTGTGGGAGAAGCTTTCAATGCTTGGCAGACTTGGTAGCCGTCCATACCGGGCATCATGATGTCGAGCAAAATTAAGTCAGGAGGAGTTAACTCGATCGACCGCAGCGCTAGTTTGCCGTCGGGTGCGGTGCGTGTTTTGTACCCTTGGTGCGAGAGTATTTGAGCTAAAAGTTGCAAATTAGCCGGAATATCATCAACAATTAAAATATTCCCTTTTAAGACGGGAGTTGGTTCGTAATTCATATCTCGTTCGCTAAAATAACCTTTATAGGTTTGTAGTGAGTACGATCGTCCTAGCGGGTTTTATGAGGACGGTCGTACTCACTACGAACCGGGTATAATATCAATTCTCTTTCGTTTCGGGATGGATGAAAGCTAGTATTTGATTGAACTGAAACTCGTTAGCCAATGTGGCTAGGGCGCTAGCTAAAGCGTCATTGCGATCGCGAATTTGCTCAATTTGCACCAGCATTAACTCTAAATCGCACTCAATTGTGGCTTTCTCTAAAGCTGCCAGCCAATCTGCGGGTAAAGCTGCAAGAGTCTCTGGAGTCGGAGCCTCGATTTGAGTTGACTCGGGAACACTCTCCGGTTCACCGTAAATGTAACGCACTCCCAGATGTTTGTGGAGGGTGGCAAAAATTTCTGTATCTCGAAAGGGTTTGTGGATCAAGTCATCGCAATCATCCGATACAGTAACGGTTTGCCCTTCCTCAGCGTTATCGGCACTCACGGCAATAATTGCCGTAGCTTGACCTTTAAGGGTGGCTTTAATGCGTTTGGTAGCTTCCTGTCCATCCATCACGGGCATCCACATATCCATAAAAATTAAGTGTGGCTCAAAACTCGACCACTTTTCAATAGCTTCTATGCCGTTGGTGGCTTCTTGGAGTTCAAAGTTAAAGGCAGCCAGGAGTTTGATCAGCAGTTGGCGGTTGTCGGATCGATCGTCCACAATCAAAATACGATAGCGCGGCTGATTGCGTTGCAGTGCTATCACCCGACGCGGTGGCTGTACGGGTTGAGTCGCCGGGGCATCAACGGCGCTGACGGGGATATCAAACGCGAAGGTGGTGCCGCGTCCAACTTCACTGCGTACAGTAATCACGCCGCCCATCAGCTTGATAAACTGTTGGCTGATAGCCAACCCCAAGCCTGTTCCTTGCTGAGATTTTGTTCCTGTTTTGGTTTGCACAAAGGCTTGAAAAAGCTTATCTAACTCATCAGCAGCTATGCCGGCACCCGTGTCTTCTATTTCAAAATGTAATTGGTAATTACTGATGGGTAATTGCTGATTGTTACGGTCTCTAAATGCACTTACTCTTAACCTAATTACTCCTTGTTTCGTAAATTTAATGGCGTTAGAAAGCAGATTAATTAAAACTTGGCGCAACTTCATTTGATCTGTTTGCACGTATTCGGGAGTTTCGCTAGAGCAGTCAAATATTAACTGCAATTGTCGCTCCCTTGTCTGGAGTTGAAACATCTCTGCCAGATCGTTCAACAGGCTGCTTAATTGAAATTTTGTTTGGTTGATTGTAATGCGTCCCGCCTCTATTTTGGCTAAATCTAATATTTGATTGATCAGAGCTAGCAAGTGTTCTCCGCTGCGGTTGATGATACGGATATTTTCCTGTTGTTCGCGAGTGAGGTTGGTAGAGCGCTGCATCAATTGGGAGAATCCCAGAATTGCGTTTAGCGGGGTGCGGAGTTCGTGGCTCATATTTGCCAGGAAAGTGCTTTTGGCAAGGTTGGCGGCTTCTGCGGCCCAGGCGGCTTGTTGAAGCTGTACTGCTTGCTGTTGAGTGGCTTCGAGCAATTGAGCTTGTTGTAAGGCGACTCCTAGTTGAGTGCTAATTTGCAGCCCAATATTGATTTCTGCTTCGCGCCAAGTGCGGGGTGCAGAATTTTGATAGCTGGCGAGCAAACCCCAAAGTTGACTGCCGCAAAATATGGGAAAAATAACGTAGGCTCTAGCTTGAAATTGCTCTAACAGTTCTAGGTAACAAGGACTCAACCCAGCGCTGTATATGTCTTCAATTATGCGGTAAGGAACGCCTCTAGCATACATACCACCTTGATTTCTTTGTAGATAGGTATCCAGCACTGGTTCACCGGAGGCTTGCATAGTTTTCACGGTACAGCGAGAGTCTTCGACGAGAGTGTTTGGCACATTAAAATCGTCAGGTTGTTGCATCAGAGATATCCAGCCCGCAGCCATTGACTCGGCAACAAATTCCCCACTCCAATCAGGATTAAAGCGATAGATACCGACACGATCGCAATTTAGGGTTTGTCGCAGTTCAGAGGTTGTGGTTTTGAATATTGTGTCAATATCTAAGGATTGACGGATGCGATCGATCGATCGGGCGATGGCTTGTTCCCGCTGAGCGCTTTCTCGCAAAGCTGACTCGGCTTCTTTGCGATCGCTAATATCCAAAACAGTGCCGAACAAACGGAGCAAATGCCCTTTTTCATCATAAACAGGTTTCCCTCGGACTTCTATGTAACTGAGGGAGCCATCTCTTCGGAGCAGCCGCAGATCAATTTCAAAGCTTTGCCCCGACATAGCTTGATCGCGCACCATTGTCAGATAGCGCGATCGATCTTCGGGATGAAAGCGCTCGATTAATTGTTCGTTTGGCAGCGGTTTTTGAGTCGGATCGAGTTCATAAATGCGATAGAGTTCTTGACTCCAAGTGGTTGTTTCTGTGGCGATATCGTATTCCCAACTGCCAATACGGGCAATTTTTTGGGCTTCCAGCAGTCTGGATTCGGCTAACTGGCGATCGCTAATGTCGCGCGCTACCCAAACAGCAGAGCTATCCGACAGTGGCGAAATTTTAGCAGCAAACCAAACTTCTTGGTTATTAATTGGCAGACTGTAATCAAAACTAATAGTTTGTTGGGTTTCCAATGCCTGTCGAACTTGAGCAAAATAAATCTCCTCCCTTGGCTCATGAAAAAATTGTTCGATGATGGAGTCGATCTGATTCGTCTGATAGTTGTATTGAAAAATTCCCTTGGTGGGTATAATTTGGATAGTTTCTTCTTGAACCTCAAAAATCAATACAATATCTGTAATTGACTCAAATATTTTCACAACTTGCTCAGTAGAAGTGGAAAGTTTTTGTTCGAGCAATTTGCGCTCGGCAATTTCAGATTGTAATAGTTCGTTGGCACGAGCTAAGGCGCAGGTACGTTCGACCACTTCGGCTTCTAAAGTGCGATTGTAGTCAGTTAAGATTTTTTCAGCTTGTTTGCGCTGTGCGATGTTAGAAAAAGCAGTGATGGCATAAATAATGTTTCCGCCTTCGTCGAAAATTGGTGTGGCGCGCACCTCAAAAGGAATAAATTTCCCATCTCGATAAAGTTCTACATCTTCAAGGAATACCGTTGCGCCGCGCAGTGCTCGGAATGCGGGAAGTTCTTCAGTTGGATACGGCTGGTTTTGGCGATAGATTTGATAAACTTCTACTGCTTCTTCTAAAGTCGAATCGGGGATAGTTTCTACGCCGAGCCAATGCTTGGCAGTTTCGTTGAAGTACACGACTTTACCGGAGGCATCGTGGATAGATACTCCTGCAGGTATGGCTTCGATAAATTGCTTGAGTTGGCTCTCTCTTTGCGCTAAAGCTTCATTTAAAGATTTTTGGTCTGCAAAAGCCTGTTGCAGTTGCGCGGCCATAAAATTGAAGGAATTGGCGAGTTCTCCGACTTCATCCAAGCGTTTATTTTCTAAAGGTTGCTCCCATTTTCCTTTGGCAACATTTTTGGCTGCCGTATTCAAACGCATAATTGGCTTTGTTACCCAACGGGAAGTCAACAATCCGATCGCGATCGCCAGCGGCAGTGTACCGGTCAATAACCACAATGTGTTGCGCGTATTTGCTTGAATCGGAGCCATGAAATCCGACTCTGGCACCACCACCACAATCAACCAATCCAAGCCACGGAAATCTCGATAGGGAGTGACGCGGACAAACTGCCTATCGCCCTTGCTCGCCAGGGTAAATCGCTGGGTTGTTTGCAACGTGCGGAAGTTGCCAAAGCGGTTGGCGAGTTGTCTAGCATTATCTCGCGTTCGGGCATCCTTGCTGTTGGTGGCTAGCAATGGCGTCGGTAGCTTTTTGGCTGGTGTCACCAAGGGTGTTTCTAGTGTGGATGTGGCAATCAGATTGCCCGATCGATCCATAATAAAAGTTTGTCCCGATGCAGAGAAGTGCAGCCTAGCCAGGAAGGTATTGATTGCCGAGGGCCCATTATTATCGGTGAGGCGATCGCTAATCCGTTCTCCTACTTGTTCGATTAGCTGATGCGCTACATCCTCGACTGATTCCTGACCACTTTTGAAAGAAAGAAAGCCCACTAGCCCAACTACACTTACCGTTTGCAAAACAAACGGCACAATCAGAACCGTTCGCAGCGGCAGCTTGCTAAAAAAAATGGCGGTTAGGCGGTTGAAGGGATACATGGGCATGGGTGTGAACCAATTGTGCTGGCGATCGTATTTTAACTGCTGTAGCGATTGGCGCGCCCTAAAAACTGTGAAATTTTCCGCCCGGTTCAATATAGGCAACTACTAGCGAAGATTGGACACGGGTGTAAAAATTTGCTTCTGTCAGTTCTGTTTCTAGCTGTTGGGCATTTGATTCATTTTTACTTATTACAAAAACGGTGATAAAATTTCTAATTTCTTTGTGTGTATCGGCAATCATGTCGTTAATAAAAAGCCAGCGGGAGCGGGTTTATGAGATTGTAGATTATGGGCAATTATTATTGGTGAATCCGCCCCTACAAGATTTAACATCATACAAATCCGAATCAAACGGAAATGATATTATTTGTGCGTTCATCGAACCCGATCGCCCTAATGCCCATTTGTTAACTTGGCTAAAACGGCGGCGAAGAGAGCGGGTTCGATCGGCTTTGTTAAGTGTTCGTTGTAACCAGTGGCGATCGCCCGATTGCGATCTTCTTCCCTAGCATAAGCTGTCAGCGCCACGGCCGGCAAGCGCTTGATTTGGTCGGATTCGGACGATCGCACTTTGCGGATCAGCGAGTAGCCGTCCTCAACGGCCATAGCGATATCACGGACTAAAATATCCGGCGGCGACTCCTCTCAACTGCCCCTTCTTACTCGGAGGCTGTTTGAATGGCAGTGTCACCGTAAATGTCGCACCCTGGTCTTTACCGGGACTTTCCGCAGTCACAGTGCCCCCGTGGAGTTCGACCAAGTGCTGGACGATCGCCAATCCCAGTCCCAAACCGCTCTCAGCCTTCGTTTTCGAGGCGTCTGCTTGTCGGAAGCGATCGAACACGTAGGGCAGAAACTCAGCAGAAATGCCCTTTCCGGTATCGCTGACAGTAATTTGCACGTAATTGGGTGATGAGGAATCGCTAACAGCCACCGCAGACAAGCGCACTTGCACATTTCCCCCCGAAGGCGTAAACTTCACGGCGTTAGTCAGCAAATTCCACACTACCTGCTGCAACCTCTGGGCGTCGCCCCACATCAAGCTGACTGCGGGGTCAAGTTCTAACGAAACGGTGACAGACTTGGCCTCGGCTGCCAAACGAACTGAATTATTAGCCGCCTCGATCGTCTTTACCATGTAGAACCAGCCGGGTTTCAGGGCCAGCTTGCCTTGAATAATCCGGGAAACATCGAGCAAATCTTCCACTAGCTGGCTTTGCACCTTCGACTGACGCTCAATGGCTTCCAAACCCGAAGCTAATTTATCTTTGTTGTAGGGGTGGGCGCGCAGGATCTGTGCCCACCCCTGAATCACATTTAAAGGCGTTCGCAATTCGTGGGAAAGAGAGTCTAGAAACTCGTCTTTCCGGCGGCTGATAGCTTCTGCTTCCGCCCGCGCGGCTTGTTCGCGCTCCAGCAACTGAGCGCGTTGGGCCTCGACTTGCTTGCGATCGCTGATGTCGGCGACGATCGACATACAGTTGATATTGCCGTTGCTGTCGCGGACTGGAGTTGCCCACAAACTGATGTCGATCGAGCTGCCGTCTTTCCTTTGGCGCTGGGTTTCCATGCCGGCGATCGCGTTTCCTTCGCGAATTTTTTTCAAATTAGCCGTGAATTCCTCCCGCTTATCTGCGGGAACGCAGGGCACAAATTGACCTACCGCTTCTGATTCAGCCCAGCCAAAAATCCTCTCTGCTGCTGGGTTCCACATTTTCACAGTGCCGTCGTCGCAGTCCAAAACAGTAATTCCTAGGGGACAAGCCTCAATCAAGGCTTCTAAAGTTTGATGGATGTGCGATCGCGCTGCTTCTGCTTCTTTGCGATCGCTGATATCGACGTTCACCCCGATCATCCGCAAAGGCCAACCGATCTCGCCCTGAAACACCTTAGCCCTGCAAGCAATCCAGCCCACGCTTTTGTCCGGGCGGCAGATGCGAAACTCAATGTTTAATTCCTCCCCGGACATCGCCGCAGCCTTTACCTGCTTTTGAGTAACAGCGCGATCGTCTGGATGCACCATTTCCACCCAACTTGGATAGCTGTCGATACCGCCGACCGGCAGCCCGTACAAAGCCTCTAACTCCGGTGTACACGCGATCTCGCCGGTTTCGATGTTCCATTCAAAAGTTCCGATTTTGCCCGCTTGCTGAGCGATTTTCAGCCGTTCTTGATTGTGTTTGAGTTCTGCTTCCACGCGGGATATCTCGGTCAAGTCGATGTAGAATGCGACGATCGTCTCTGGTTCGCGATCGTCCGGGTTCAGGATCGTCCCGCCCATCAGAATCGGCACGCGACTGCCATCTTTGCGGATATACTCTTTTTTGAAAGGAGTTGCGACTCCCTTAGCCCGCAGTTCCCCGGCCGCTAAGGCGTCGAGGTGCAGGTATTCGGGGGGGGTCATCCTGTCCCACCGTATGTGACCCGAGAGCAGGTCTGAGCGGGTGTAGCCGACCATGTTGAGCAGGGATTGGTTGGCGTAGGCGATGCGGCCGCTAAAATCGCCGATCGCGACTCCGAAAATATTTGACTCCAACAGCCGCCGGAATATGGCTTCGCTTTGCTGTATTACTCGTTTTGCTTGGTTGCGATCGGTAATTTCGGCTACCACGGTGCTGACTCCCAGCAGTGTTCCTGATTCATCGATCACGGGGTAAAAGCTGATTTGCCAATCCCGCAAAACTCCTGGCAGTTGCTTGGTTTCGGCCTTTACTTCCAAGTCGATCACCGGGGTTTGCGTCGCCAGCACTTGGCGGTAAATCCGCTCTACCATATCGGCCATTTCGGGAATTACATCTCTAGCGGTGCGCCCGATGTGATCTGCGATCGATCGGCCGTTGATCGCAGCGAGGCATTCGTTCAGGCGGATGTAGCGCAAATTGGTATCGACAAAGCACAGCCCGACTGGTGTGGTTTTGTAAACTAAGTCGAGTTCTGCTAGTTGGCGGCGAAGGCGTATTTCGTTTTCTCGAAGTTGGTTTTGGGCTTGTTTGCGATCGGTGATATCGAGCACGAAAAATGCTCCTTTGTCTGTGCATCCTTGGAAGTTTCCGCCGCCCACTAAAACTGGGAAGCGCGTGCCGTCTTTGCGGATGTATTCTTTTTCAAAAGGCGCGCAACTTCCTTCGGCTTCGACTTGCGCGAGGGCGATGCGATCGAGTTCTAGATATTCCGGCGCCGTGAGTTCGAGCCAGCGGATCTGTCCTGAAACTAAGTCTTCCCTCGTATATCCGATCATTTCCAGCAAGGCGTCGTTAGCGTCCGTAACTTCCCCGTTGCCATCCCAGAAACCGATGCCGATCATGTTAGATTCTACCACACTGCGGAAGCGCATTTCGCTTTCCCGCAAAGCTAATTCGGTTTGTTTGGCTGCGGTAACATCTGTGATAATTAGCCCGACTCCGATTATTTCTTCTCTTTCATTTTTCACTGGGTAGTAGTTGGCGAGCCAGTAACCGAAATATCCCGGTTTCCCATCAGGTTCGCCACTCATTTCTAAGTTTAAAACAGGCTGACCAGTTTCTAAAACTTGCTGAATTATCGGCGCAAATTTGGCTGCATGTTCTGGCAACAATTGGCGGAAGTCTTGGCCGAGATGCTGTTCTATCGGCAAACCGTTGAGTTCTGCTAATACTTGATTGATACGGATGAAGCGCATTTCGCGATCCATAAAGCAAATCGCTAGGGGAGATGCTTCTAATAGCGAGTCAATTAAGGCGAAGGATGCCGATGTTTGAGATAGTGCTTCCTGCGCTTCTGCGTAAAGTCTGGCGTTGTCGAGGGCGATCGCCACGCGGTATGCTAAATCTTCTAGCATTGCCAAGTCTTCTGCACTGTAGCGACGGCCCAACTTCGAGGTAAAGCAAGTGATGGAACCCATTACCCGCCCGCGGGCTTTCAGCGGTACGCAAGCGTGAGATCCGATATTGAGCGATCGCAATATTTCCATTTCTGCTGCATTGTCGGCTCCTGCTGCTAAAATTTCCTCATCCACTTCGGCAATTAGTTGGGATGTTCCGGTGCGGATTACCAGCGGATAGCCGTTAACAGCATTGTCTGCGATCGGACTGCGGATTCTCAAGTTATTCAGACTATCAACTATAGAGGCTTCTGCGTGAGCGGCAGCGACTCGACGCACTTTTGAGTCGGTTTCGGTCAAATGAATGCAGCACCCGTCGGCGATCGAATTTATTGCTAATTCTGCTACCTTTTGCAGCACGGTTTCCCCGTCAAACGCATCAGCCAGCATTTTGCTGACTTCTGCTAAAAATGCCGAGCGCTGCTGTTCTATTTCTGCTTTTTCCCTTGCGGTTTGCTCGATTGTTAACTGCAATCTTTGAGTTTCCGCAAGTTTTATTTCTGTGATATCGCGGGCGACAATTAAGGCGGATTCTGGTACGCCATTTTTGTCAAATTCTGGAACTACGCGGGATTGATAACTTCGGATGCCGTTGATTGAGAAAGCCTGAAATTCGATAATTTCTTCTTGACCTGTTTCTAACACTTTGTGCAGGGTTTCATCCCACATCTGGCACTGTTCCGGCGGTATTCCTATTTCTTGACTGGTTTTACCGAGGAAGAATGAAATTGGTTTTCCTTGACTTCTTTCAACTGCTTGATTGACATACATATAACGCAGTTCTTTGTCCGTGCGGATAATGATGTCTGGCGTATTTTCTAGCAGCGTTCTCAGTTGCTGTTCGCTGTTTGCCAAAGCTGCTTGCGCTTGTTGTCTTTCGGTGACATCTCTCACCGTGCCCACATATCCGATGAGTTCGCCGGAGTCCGAGAACATCGGCGATGAACAAACGTTAATCCAGCGCACAATCCCCTCTGGTGTTTGCAGGCGATACTCGATCGCATATTCCCCACCTTTCCGAGTATAATCTAGCCATCGGGTCAATACGCGATCGCAGTCTTCCGGGTGAATGCACTTCTCCCAACCGTCTCCTAAAAGTTCTGTCCAACTTAAGCCGCAAATAGCCTGACAGCGCGGGTTTGCATAGGTGTAGCGCCCCTCAAAATCAGCCATAAAAATGCCGACCGGCGAACAGGAACTTAAACAGCGAAATCGTTCTTCTTGAGCTTGCAGCGCTTCTTTAGCTACTGTCAGTTCTGCTGTCCGCTGTTTGACGCGGCTTTCTAGCTTGGTGTAGGATAAAGCCAGGGCTATCTCTGCTTCTGTGCGATCGGTAATATCAATGCCTGTTCCTATCACATATTCTACCAAACCATCGCTATTGGTCGTCACAGTATTCGACCAAGAAATTAAGCGCTTAGAGCCGTTTTTAGTGCGCCAATAGTTGTGATATTCGCTGTTAAAATGTTCGACTTTTAGCTGAGTAAAAACTGTTTTAACAGGTTCTATTTCTTCGGGAATTAAGAACAAATCCCAAACATATTTATTAACAACTTCTGCTGCCGAGTAGCCTGTAGTTTTTTCGCAAGCTTGGTTAAAGCGGACAATCCGTCCTTGACTGTCGAGAACTACAATCAAGCAAGCTGTCGTGTCAATTACTTTTGAAATAATATTACGTTCTATTTCTAGTTCTTGTTCTGCGGACTTTAAGCCAGCATACCAAGCGATAACGGCAGCAGCCAAAAGTAAGATTGCAGAACCTGCCTGGAAGGAAAACAGTAACAGAGTTGTCAGCAGTAAAGCCGTGCCGGCACTAAATGTAGCAATACTGTAAGATTTAATGGGTAAGGGCAAGACCTCAAACTCGCTCATTTTTGTTGACCTGTAGCGATGGCGCGATCGCACTATTGCTTATGTCGATGAAACAACCTTGTTAAAACTTAGTTAAAACTAAGTATTTATTTTTTCTATACAAAACCACATTTGTCGGCTCTGTGCCATCTTCCCAGAGACAGATTGGCAGCGGGATTGGTGCTGAATCAACTGCTATCATAGATTCAGGGACAAATTAGATTATCTAATTTCTGGGAGCAATAAGCGAGTGAATCACAAGCTGGCCAAAATTATCGGATTATTTTTCGCAGCCGCCACCCTCTTTGGATTCGTCGGTTACGCGCTGCAAAATCCCAACTTCGCCAGCAGCTCAGCGATGTCGATCGGCTTCCCCAATCTTACCACCCTGACCGCCGGGGCGATCGACAACAAACGATCCCAAATCTATCTCAACGGAACTTGGCAATTTGTCCCCGCAGTTGGCAACCCCCAAAACCCCCCCGTCTCCCCAAATTGGGGTTCCATCCAAGTGCCTGGAGACTGGCAAAAAGAAAACAACGAATCCGTACCCGGAATCATCACTCGCGGCAGCGGCAAAGATTGGGAAAACTTCAACAGTAAACAACTATCAAAAGCTTGGTATCAGAGAAATATAGACATTCCCGGCGACTGGACAAACCGCCGCATATTTATCGACTTAGCCAGAGTCAGCACCGATGCAGTCATATTTATCAACGGCATTAACTGCGGTCAAATCGCATGGCCCTACGGCACTATTGAAATTACCAAAGCAGCAAAACCAGGTCAAAACACCATCTCTATTTTAGTGGTGGCAGTATCCGATGAAAAGGAAAAAGCCGTCATCATGGGCCCCACAGAAATCTACACAGAAAAATCCAAGTTGCACTCGCGGGGAATCATCGGCGAGGTACGGCTTCTGAGCCTTCCCCCCGGCCCGCTAATTAGCGACGTATTCGTCCAAACTTCCACCCGAAAAAAGCAAGTTAAATTAGATGTTGAACTCAAAGACGTTGCCCAAAGCGGTCAAGTAGAAATAATCGCGCAAATGCTCGACGAAAAAGGCAAAGTAGAACAAAAATTTACCGCAACTGCCAACGTTAAAGCTAAACCAATTCAAACCGTACAATTTCAGTGGAATTGGCCAAATCCCCGTCTTTGGGATGTCGGGCAACCAAACCTTTACACCCTGCAATTAGAAGTAAAAGGCAGCGGCATAGACACGCAATACCACCAACCTTTTGGCTTCCGCGAATTTTGGATAGAAGGGCGCAAATTTTTCTTAAACGGAACTGAATTTCGGCTGCGACCAAACTTGCACTCGGATACTTGGCAAGGCGGGACAGTAGAAGTTGCTGATAGCCTAATTGAGGGCTACGTCAAAGCCGGTTTTAACATAACAGAAATGTGGCCTTGGGATCACGACGAACGCGGTAGATGGCACTTCCGAGAGTTATTTTCCGAAAGAGCAGACCTCAAAGGTTTTCCCATTATGGCTCCCGCTTTAGACATTAGTCCTATCGCGTGGAACGGTAAGTGGAAGAACCCCCTGTGGAACAACCGCTGGAAAGACCGAATGGTGACTGAAATGCGCCGCTACCGCAATCATCCATCGGTATTAATGTGGGCGACAAGTCCTAATTTTTTCGGCCACGCTGACGACCAAAATCCGCGCCGCATCGGCAAAAGAAAAGTAGAAGGAACTCTCAGTCAGTCGGAAAACGAGCGTTTGCGGGTCAACACTCCCCTAGGAAATGACGCTATAGCTGCGATTAAATCCGCCGACCCAACCAGACCTGTCATGGTACACCAAGGGGCAAACTTCGGCGATGTTTATGCGCTGAATTCTTATTTAAATATGATTCCCTTGCAAGAACGGGAAGAATGGATTTCTGAGTGGAGCAAAACCGGGGAAATGCCCTACATGGTAGTCGAGTTTGGGACGCCGCTATTCACTACAATGATGCGGAACCGCAAAGGTTTTGGTCAGGTGATTCTCAGCGAACCTTGGATGACTGAGTTTGTGGCAATTTATTTGGGCAAGCAGGCTTACGAGTTGGAAACTGCCGCTTATAAAGCTAAAATTCGCGAGCAATTTGTCAAGGGTCAGGAGTATCAAAGCTGGCATTTAAAAAAAGAGTTGGATTTTGCACCAGCTTTTCAAAAGTTGCAGCAGTTATTCAGTACAAATACTTGGCGGAGTTGGCGGACTTTTGGAATGTCTGGCGGGATGATTCCTTGGAGTGACGGACACGGTTGGGAAGTTTCCGAAGCTGGCAGAAAAAAGGTGGATATTGGGGCTTTTCAACCTGGTCGCCGGGGAGTTTATTTGAAGCAAGTCTCGAATAATCTTTTGAATTATTTGCAGCCCGAAGCTTACACTGTTCATCCTGGGGGCGAGGCAATTATGAATAATAATAGCTCGACTTTGGCTTGGATTGCTGGTGCTAGCCCGGTTTTTACTGCGAAAGATCACAATTTGTTTGTGGGCGGAAAACTGGCAAAGCAAGTAGTGTTAATTAACGATACGCGGGCGGCGCAAGAATTTTCGTTTAAGTGGCGGGTTTTGATGGGGGGGAAAGAAGTAAAAAAAGGCGAGCAAAAAGGGACGATTGAGTCGGCAGGCACGCTGTTTTTCCCAATAGACGTAAATTTGCCAAATACCATTTCTAGCAAGGCTGACGGCGAAATTCGCTTGACTGCGCGAGTGGGCGAGCGATCGCATTCTGATACATTTGCTTTCCGGGTTTTTCCCAAGCAAGCCAAAAGCAAGGATACGCTGACAATCTTCGATCCAGCGGGCAAAACCTCGGCGATGTTAAAACAATTAGGTTATCAGCTTGTACCGTGGAATGGTTCGCAAGTTTCATCGCTATTAATTATCGGTAGGGAAGCGTTTTCAAGTGGGGAAAAATTGCCAGGAAATGTAGAAAATTTTGTCCGAAACGGAGGCAAAGCAATTGTGTTTCCTCAGCGCCGGGAATGGCTGCAAAATACGGGTTTCCGGGTTGCTGTCCACGTCAGCCGCCGCGCTTATCCAGTTGACAGCAACCACCCGGCAATTAGCGGTTTAGACAGTGAAGATTTGCGGGATTGGGTGGGGGAAAGCACGCTGCTTGAAGCTTATCCAGATACCATCCAAACTGGCCCTAATTTGAGTCCGGCAAATAAACCTTGGTACGGCTGGCGTTGGGGAAATCGCGGCGGTGTCAGCAGCGCTTCTATTGAGAAACCGCACCGCAGCGGTTGGCGCCCAATTTTGGAATCTGAGTTTGATTTAGCTTATTCGCCGCTGATGGAATTGGATTACGGAAAAGGGCGGCTGATTTTAAACGAGTTGGATTTGGAAGACCATTATTCTGTAGATGCTGGGGCGGCGCAGTTAGTGCAACAAATTGTGAGTTACGCGATAAATTCTCCCGTACTTGGAAAGCCGGATAAAGTGGTTTTAATTGGGGGAGATGGAGATGCCCAAAAGTTGGAGAGTTTGGGGGTAATTTATCAGCGCGCTAGTTCGCTTTCTAATGATGTTGGTTTGGTCATTGTGGGGAGAGAAGCGAATCTGAAAGATGCAGATTTGCGCGGTTATTTGAATGCTGGCGGGAAGGCGTTTTTCTTGCCGCGTCAAGTACCTGTTGCGGGTTTGGGCGTGGGTTTGCAGCAAGCGCAGGATTTCGGGGGTT
Organism: Microcoleus sp. D2_18a_D3; assembly: GCF_036702455.1. Taxonomy (NCBI): domain Bacteria; kingdom Bacillati; phylum Cyanobacteriota; class Cyanophyceae; order Oscillatoriales; family Microcoleaceae; genus Microcoleus; species Microcoleus sp. D2_18a_D3. The sequence goes on along the minus strand of NZ_JAUBTK010000030.1, from coordinate 16,426 downwards.
CGCTGGCGGTTCCGAGTTGGGATGAGGTGAAGGGGGTTAGCGCTTCAGATTTGCGATCGCGCTCTTTTTATGATACTTGGTTGATTAAGTCTGGGGGAGAAATCGGCGCTGACGGTTTGTTAAGTCGGGTAAAAGTTGGCAAGGGTGTGGCGATTTTCTCTCAGATTGAACCGGACAGTTTGAATGCTGATACTAAGACTTATTTGCGTTTTACTCGCTGGCGGCAAACCAGGGCAAATGCTCAGATTTTGGCTAATTTAGGGGCGAGTTTTAAGGCGGATGGATCTGTGTTTAACGGTTCTAGTCGGGAGTTTTATCACTGGGATTACAGAACGGATTTTGAGTATGGGGACGATCCTTATCGCTATTATCGATGGTAGAAGTTTTAAACCGCAGATTAACGCGGATTAACGCGGATGTTATGGAGGATATTAGAGGTCAAAGTGACGGCGGAAGCGGGGGTCTAGTTTGTCGGTTTTCTTTTGGTTGCAGGTACCGCAGAGGGTTTGCAAGTTGCTGATGTCGTTGCTGCCACCGCGCGCTAGGGGGATGATATGATCGATCGTCAGTTGGGTTTCTAGTTTGGTTTGGCCGCAGCTTTGGCATTGGTATTTATTGCGGGTGAATACATATTTTCTGACTTCTGGGGGAATGGGAATTCTGGGGGTTTTAGACATGATGATTTTTAAGCGCAGATGAACGCGAATGAACGCGGATGTTTGATGGATTAGCTGGGTGAGTTTTCTTGATTGAGAAGTTGGCGGCGCAAATCATCGAGGGGGGATTCTGGTTGGCTAGTTTCTGATTCGTTGTTTTCTGGTGTTTCTTCGACTTCGGGTTTCTCTTGGCAAAATTCTATAGTGACATTGAGTTTGAGTCTAATCTTTCCTTTCTGCCAGCCCTGAGCACCCACTCTGAGAATTTCACAATCTATACCTTCACCAAACCATTTCTCATATAAATATCTTATGTTATGTAATTTACCACCATGAAAATTACCGTCACGACCTACATCAATAATTATTTTCTGTTCGCTTAAGGAATTAGTGAGTGTCTCTCCTAACCCATGTTCAGGAAAAACTCTATTTACTGTTTCCTTGAGTTTTTCTACTTTAAGCATTGCGTTACCAAAAGATAAAGCATCATCATTGCCGCAGTTGTGCAAATCAACTTTATTTTTCATATTCATTGCTAATTTATTTAAACTGTCATCCTAACTATTTTAGAGTAGTATCTCTCTTTTGGCAAGAATCCCGGCGAATAGAATTCGCCGCTATACAAACGATGCCCGCCTTCGCGGACTAAGAATGTCTTCAACCCGCGCAGGCGGGTTTTGTCTGTGTAGCCGCGATTTCCAATCGCCTGGTTTCCAATCGCCGGATTTCCAATCATTCACCATCCACCGAAACACCATCATTTTGTCCAATTACAGGCAACAAATGCTCGTGCAACTTCATCGCCTGCAAACAACTATTAATCCCAGAAACCGCCCGATCGTACTCTTGAATCTTCTGCTCATTCTCAGCTTGCCGCCGCAGATTCCCAGCAATCTTTTCCTCCGCCTCCTGTGCCAAAGTTTGCTCCAAATAATCGCGGGCTTGACTGTATTTCTGCAAAATATCATCAGCTTGCTTTTGGGCCAGCGGCAACAAATGCTCTTTCAGCGTTTGGTTGACAGTTTGGCGGAAAGTTTGCCGAATAGTTCTAGATACTTTCGGCTCAAAATCCAGCCGCAATAATTGCCGGATTGCAGGTTGGGCGTCCACCATGTTTTCGCAGTCGAAACCTTGAGAAGTTTGCTGCAATGTTTCCCGGAATTGATAAATCGAAAATGTGCCTTCGTCGTAAAAACGGGGACTTTCTCGCACGTAGCGATCGCACTCAACCCCAGCCGCATTTACCAAAGCATCAGAAACCCGCTTTGATAACTCCTCTAACTGCTGTTCAATTCCCCCGTCGTTCCCCAACAACCGATAAAGTAATCGATAGTATTCAGACTTGCGAACGCTATCTTTCAAATACTGGAAATAATTATCAACCAGTGACTTAGTAGCCTCTACTAAAATATCTTCCAACTGATTCGCTAAATAGTAAAGTGCTTCAACTAAAACAGCAATTAAAGGTGCTGTCGCATTGCGGGGATGATTCCGCAAAGTGCGTCCGTAAGCCGCCTCAACAGAAAATCCATCTAACAATTCATCCAAGCGCCGAATCATCCGAGATTGCAATTGCCGAAAGTCTATATCGAAAATATCGCATCTGTTCATAATCATGTCATTGACTTCTTCGGCGATATGTTCCCGAAATTCCTCCCCAACTTGCTGCAATTCTTGATTTAGCCGCAAAAGTTCCTGTGCTTTCATTGCCTCAATTTCGCGGGGCTGGCTGTCCAAATTCCGCTGAATAGTTTGGTAATGTTTCCGCAGTTGAATGCACAAGTCTTCTAAATCGTCAGCGAGATTTTTGAACAGTTGCGGGCGTTTTTCTTCCGTGAGATAACGGGTGATGGCTGTGCGAAAATCTTCGATACCGCTATCTTGAATTAATTGAGCAATTAATGGTTGACCTTGTTCTGCCAGAATCCGCACGTAGTTTTCATTGGGTGTTTCGTAGCTGTTAACTGAAATGCGAAATTTGCTCGGAGATAGCTTGCCAGAATTCGCACAGTATCGGTTAAACTCGCTGACAAATTGCGGTGTTTCTTCACTATTACCGAGCAATTCAGAATCTAATTTATCATCTCCAGAAACTCGCCCTTGGCTGGTGGCAAAGATTGTATTTAAACCAAAGCGATCGCGCCCTGTGGTTCCTCGAATCAAACTCCCGTAAAATCCCAACAATCCGCTAGTTTTGTAAACTCTCGCAGTATCCCGAAAGTCGGAATTAATCAGATTTTCTAAGCGCTGTCGCAGTTGCGTGTTGTACCAAGTTTCGTCGATGCGGTTGAAAATGTAAAACAGTCGATCGCGAATTCCCGGATTTCCCCGTGTTTTTTCCATCAACTCGGTTTCTTCCGTCGTCATTTCCCCTGACGAAGCCGCTTTCAAAACGCAGACAACCGCCGAAGTATCGGGGCTTTCAATCTTATCATAAGTCAATTCTGCATCCCGCTGTACTGGCGCATCAATTCCCGGCGTATCGATAATAATATTGCCATCTTGTAGCAGCGGATGATAACAGTAATATTCAACTCGCTTGAGTACAGCACTGTTACTACCGCGACGGGCATAACTAGCAGCTTCCTTGAGATTGGAAAAGTTAAACTGTTCCATCGAATAGGTAGCGTTTTCGAGAGTTTGGATGCGATCGCGATTTGCCTCAAAACCTTCTAACAGCAGCATCAAAGCCTTAGCTTTTTTGGCTAGTTCCGATTTATTTTCGCCGCCTTCCGTTTCAATAATTATGTTACATCCCTGAGACAGCAGCGACACTACATCTCTTTGATTAATATTAAGTTCAGTAGCTAAACCTAACTGATGGCAAAGCACAGAAGCTTGCTGGCTAATCTCAAACTCGCTCAAAAAAGTGAGAACTACGCGCTCTTTTTCCGGCTCAGCAAAGGCGATATAACATTCCGTCCCTGTCGCGTGTCCTTCTGCACTGTAGAGCAATTCCCGCTCCAGCAAAGCATTAATTAACATAGATTTTCCTGCACTGAAAGCGCCAGCAAACACAATTTCAAACTCAGGAGAAATTGCCTTTTTCAGAGAAGCTTGTACCGCCGTGATATCTTGTTGTCGCAAAGACGATTCCTGACGCAGCAGTTGCACTAAAGAATCAACTTGCTCTTGCAGACTGGTGCATTGAGGGGGCATTTGAGTCATGGCGGCAGACTGCTCCTGATTGTGGGAAAATTACCTTATTGTTAATTCTCTGCTAGTTCAGGAATAATCACAACAGTAATTTTACTTATGCGATTCAGGATTGCTGAAAGTGCGATCCTCTTCGAGGGCTCCGCTAACGGCTATTCTGCGGGTACATCTTGTGTTTGCAGCCAAGCTGTTAAATCTGATATGTCGTTAAAATTTAACAAGGCATCTGCTAGATTTTCCAATTGGTCGATCGACAATTGTTGAATTTGACTGTCAACTTCGGCATCTACAGCACCTATACGGCGTTCCAATAAACGAATAATTAGTGCTAATTGTCCTGCTTTGATTCCTTCTTGTCTTCCTTGTTCTCTTCCTTGTTTGACTGCTTTAGATATTGCCCCACGCCGATCTTGGATATAAATTTCCTCGTTTTCCAATTCTGCTAGCTCCTCGCGACTCAGAGCACTTCGATTGGCTATTGTAAATGCTTTCTGAATTTCCGGCACGCTTTCCATTGTTTCGGGGACTATTTCTAAATTGCTAGCCGTTTTTAAGAAATAAATCCACTTATCGGTCAAAGTTTCTAACTCATTCAGCTCTCTTTTGAATTTGGGCAATTCAACAAACACTAATTCAATATCGTGAACCGGATAATCAACCAAAAAGTCTTTTTCCTTAAGGACAAACCGGGAAATTACTTTGGTAAAATCCTCAAACATCTCAAAATCAGTGATAGTCAAGGCAATTACTGGATTCAGCAGCACATATTTATCTGCTGTTTCTAATTGCGTAGAATAAGCTTTAGCTGCATTGTACAAAATCCGCTTTTCAAATGCCTCTACGTTCAAAACCTGCATCTCGATAATTACTGTTGTGTCATCATCTAACTGAGCTTTAATATCTAAGTAAGTCTCCTTAAGACCTCGAATTCTCGGTGCTGCATAAGGAGGGAAGATTTTTAAACTTTGGATGGTGGGCTGACCGTCATACAGCAAAGCATTCAAAAAACTAATTAGAATGTCTTTGCTATTTTCAGAACCAAAAATTTTTTTGAAGGCAAAATCTGTTTTAGGATTGATGAATGTCATCATATAGGTAATGGGTAATGGGTAATTGGTAATTGGTAATTAACTGGTTACCAGGCAGAGCCTAATAACGAGTTAATTGGCAATTAACCATTGACATCAACTCTATTATACAGACAAATCCTGGCGTGGTTTAAAAGTCTCAACCTCTCGCAACTTCTGGTACAATTCTCTTTCTTCGTCACTAATTTCTTTGGGAATTAACACCTGAATTTCTACCAATTGATCGCCCCGATCGCCATTTCCTGTCGGATAGCCCTTATTAGCCAGCCGCAACCGCTTTCCAGACGTTACTCCCGGTGGCAATTTCATCTTTACCAAGCCGTCCAGCGTCGGTACTTCAATATCTCCGCCTAACACCGCTTCGCTGGGAGTCAGTGGCAATTCGCAGCAAACATCCGACATTTCCAATCGAAAAAATGAATGGGGAGAAACCGTGATTTTCAAATATAAATCTCCCCCGCCAATACCTTGATTTCGCAAGCGAATCCGCTGGCCTGATACCATAGCAGGAGGCAGATTCACCTCGATCGCTCGCCCATCTTCCAAACGAATTCGCTCGGTACCACCCGAATAAGCCCTTTCCAAAGGCAGAGTTAGCCTCGCCTCAATATCTCTTCTGGGTTCGCGATCGACTGTTTCTCTCATTTCCCGTCGCATTTCGCGATCGGCTATATCCCTTCTGATTTCGCGATCGACTATCTCCCGTCGCATTTCCCGATCGACTGTTTCTCGTCGCATCTCGCGATCGTCTGTTTCTCGTCGCATTTCGCGATCGTCTGTTTCTCGTCGCATTTCGCGATCGTCCAAATCCCTTCTAGGTGGGCGAGAATTAGCAACATAACTCGTTTTCTTAGAAGCCGTACTCCACGGTTCAGAGGAGGCTACTCCCGCTGCATCATTCGCTGTCGCCATCCTCACTTCCCGCCGCCTTCCGAGCACTTGGTCGAGAAATTTATTAAAATCCGAGTAATCACTAAAATCGACATCTTCGGCCGGTTTTTTGCGGGTAGTTTTACTGTTTCCCCAAGTTTTAAAATTGGGAAGTCGCACCCCTTGCTTTCCTTGAAATCCTTTTTGTTTCCAGAATTTACTAAACTGATCGTATTGAGCGCGCTTGTCTAGATCGGAAAGAATATCATAAGCTTCATTAATATCCTTAAACCTATCTTCAGCAGATTTGTCCCCCGGATTTACATCAGGGTGCAACTGTCTGGCTAGCCGTCGATAGGCTTTCTTAATCTCATCAGCCGTGGCATCTTTGGGCACTCCCAAAATTAGATAGTAATTGCGAAAATTCTGCATAGTTGGAGAAGGAAGAAGGAAGAAGGAAGAAGGAAGGAGGAAGAAGGAAGAAGGAAGGAGGAAGAAGGAAGAAGGAAGGAGGAAGAAGGAAGAAGGATGAGGGATGAGGGAAGAAGGAAGGAGGAAGAAGGAAGAAGGATGAGGGATGAGGGATAAAGGAAGAAGGAAGAAGGATGAGGGATGAGGGATAAAGGAAGAAGGAAGAAGGATGAGGGATGATGTTTTATCCTTCTAGTTTGTTGATTGTACTGACAATTAATCGTGTGAGTTCATCTGCTTCTTTGATAACTGGTGAGATTTTTTCGGGCGCTGCTAACCCTACTCTTTCAGAAATCACTAGATGAGTATCCAGTTCTCTGAGCGAACCGAGAGCTATTCGCAAATATCGAATATACTCTTGTCTAGTAACACGCCCATATCCCTCCGCAATGTTAGCTGGTACTGATACAGATGCACGGCGAATTTGACTGGTAATACCATAAAGTTCAGACGAATGAAAAGATTTAGTTAATTCGTAGCAAACTTGACAAAGATAAATACCCCGCTGCCAGATGTATTGTTCTCTATGGGTCATACAACATAATTTTCTCCTTACTTATCATAGTAATCTTTATCTAATTCAAAGAAGTCTAGTGTAGGAGAGAAGAAAGAAAAAAGCCCAGAAGAATTAGGAAAAGAGCCGTCACACATTCTCTGCTGAAAATCCGCTATTTTCCTTCTTCCTTCTTCCCTCTTCCTTCTTCCTTCTTCCTTCAATTAGAGCCAATCGTCGTCATCATCCCAATCGTCGCTTTGATTTTGATAAGGGCGAGTGGGGCGATTAGCACTGCTTCTACGATCGCCCATACGATCGCCCATGCGATCGCCCATACGATCGCCCATTCGATCGCCCATTCGATCGCCCATGCGATCGCCGGCGCGATCATAGGGGCGATCGGGAATTGGATCGACAGTCGATCGCCTGTACGGCTTAGGATTGGTATAATAGCTGCTGTCATCGCTGCGCCGCTTGCTACTGTCACCCGTAAAAGTCCGCTTCACAGACTCAAAGAAATCGTCATCATCGTCATCCATCGCAAACGCTGAAACTTCCCGGCTCAAATCGTAAAGAGCATCCTGCAAATCCGAACCAACTTGGTCAACTCCTCGTTCATCATTGCGTTCCAAACTGTCTCGCAATTCCCGAATTAAAGTTTCAATTCGCTGGCGACTTCTTTGAGCAAACTGCATTCCGCGATCGAGCGCAACTTCCCGCAACTGCCGCTCGGCTTGATAAGCTAAAGCTTCAGCGCGATTGCGTTTTTCCACCTTTTCCCGCTGCAACTTATCAGCTTGAGCAAACTGTTCCGCATCGCGAATCATTTGATTCACTTCCTGCTGAGTCAGCGTCGAAGCACCTTGCACAGTAATGCTTTGTTCCCTGCCGGTAGTTTTGTCCAAAGCAGTCACCAACAGCATCCCGTTAGCGTCAATATCAAAAGCTACTTGCACCTGCGGAATCCCTCGCGGCGCCGGCGGAATTCCCGTTAGTTTAAACCGTCCCAAAGACTTATTATCTCTGCCTAATTCCCGTTCCCCTTGGATCACGTGAATTTCTACCACAGTTTGGTTATTTTCAGCAGTCGAAAAAATGTCCGATCGCCTGACGGGAATAGTAGTATTGCGAGGAATCAATTTTTTCATCACCCCGCCGATAGTTTCCAAACCCAGCGACAGCGGCGTCACATCCAACAGCAGCACATCGCGGACATCCCCACCCAAAATACCCGCTTGAATTGCCGCACCCACCGCCACAACTTCATCGGGATTCACATTTTGATTCGGCTCCCGATCGATCAAACTGCGAACAACTTCCTGCACCAAAGGAATGCGAGTCGAACCGCCGACCAACACAACTTCATCAATGCGAGAAGGACTCAAACTTGCATCAGCCAAAGCTTGTTTGACTGGCCGCCGCAACCGCTGCACCAAATCTGTGCACAGCCCCTCAAATTGACCGCGAGTCAGCCGCGTTTCCAGATGCAAAGGCCCATCTTCGTTCGCATCGATAAACGGCAAATTAATCTCCGTGACACCGACTCCCGACAGCTCAATCTTGGCTTTTTCGGCTGCTTCGATCAAGCGCTGCAAAGCTTGGCGGTTGCGACGCAAATCAATTCCTTCTTTTTCTAAGAATTGATCTGCCAACCAGTCAACAATTTTAGAGTCAAAATCATTGCCACCTAATTGAGTGTCGCCGCTAGTTGCTTTAACTTCAAATACTCCGTCTCCTACGTCTAAAATCGACACATCAAAAGTACCGCCGCCCAAATCAAACACTAAAATAGTTTGACTTTCTCGCCTCTCCAAACCGTAAGCCAAAGAAGCCGCTGTCGGCTCATTTAAAATCCGTTTGACCTCAAGTCCGGCAATTCGTCCCGCATCGCGCGTCGCCTGTCGCTGCGAGTCATTGAAATAAGCGGGAACAGTAATTACAGCCCCCGTTACCTCTTGTCCCAGATAGCGGCTGGCTTCATCGGCCAGTTTCCGCAACACCATCGCCGAAATTTCCTCTGGGGCAAAATCTTTTTTCAGGCGGGGACACTTGATTTTGATGTTCCCGTTTTCGTCGCGGCGAGTTGTGTAAGGGACGCGCTTTGATTCTGGAGTCAGTTCGGTATATTTGCGTCCGATGTACCGCTTGACGGCGTAAAAGGTGTTTTGCGGGTTGAGAACAGTCTGGCGTCTGGCCATCTGTCCCACAAGGCGTTCTCCTTCCTTTGTGAAAGCGACTACTGAGGGAGTTGTCCGCATCCCTTCTGCATTGGCAATCACAACCGGTTTGCCGCCTTCCATGACGGCTACTACTGAGTTTGTTGTTCCGAGGTCAATGCCAACTACTTTACCCATGCGTCAGTTGTCTCCTGTGGCGTTGTGTGTAACTTTTTCAATATAAGCGTTAAGTATGATTGCACTTATTGTACCGCGTCGAGAAGCGGGGGCTGCAGGGGGATTGCCTCACTTGGGGCTAGCGGCTGGGTTTGGTTGGGTACGATCGCCCTTTTTTCCCTACGGTTTGGCGCAGCAACCGAGGAGTAAATTGATTAGAATGGAGAGCAAAAGTTATACCGATCGTCAACATAGAGGTAGCCTGAATGACCGGAGAAGATTTAATGCTAGTTTATGAGGAGAAGTGGATGCCAATCATGTATTCCACTGAGCCGATCGATCGCGAAAAAGCGGCAGAAGCAGTTAAAGAAGCTTACCGCATAATTGAAGAAAAAAAACCGGAAATTATTTTTTGCAATAGCCTCTACGAAGGTGCCCATCTTGTTATTAGTGGGGACCAATCAATTAATCAGCTCTCCGAAGAATTCGGAGTCAACCTTTATCAGCAATTTTGCGAACAACGGCACAATTATGTGGACTGCCTCGTCCCAAAACAGATTTCATTGCAGTTATTTGCCCAGCTTTTGAGGAAATTAGGTAGTAATAGTAGTAATATTCCCTATGATATTTTTAGTAACGTAGAAAAAATATTGGCTCCAATTAATTATTATTTAGACAGTGAATATAAACACAAATATATCGACCCTATAAAAATGGCAAGATATATGGCAGTTTGTGACTTCTTTTTTGCCGAATTAAAGTGCAATAATCCTAATAGTATAAACTGGCAAAAACTGCTATTTTTTACAACCCACTGCGGCTGGATTTTTCCATATAAAAAAGTTTGCATTGTTTGCGATCGCCCCCGCATCCTCTCCTTCGACAGCCAACACCGCCTCCACGCCGAAGGATCGCCCGCCATTCAATTTGCTGACGGATACAGCCTCTATTCCTATCACGGCGTCACCTTACCCGAAAAATACGGAAAAATCTACCCCAACGAGTGGCAACCCAAATGGCTGTTATCAGAAGAAAACGCCGAACTCAAGCGAGTGCTAATTCAAGGAATTGGTTACGATCGCATAGCCCGCGAATTAGCAGCCGTTGAATTAGATACTTGGCAAGAATACACTTTATTAAAAATTGATACAAACGTTGACGTAGAGCCGATTTATCTGTTAAAGATGACTTGTCCCAGCACCGAATTTATTCACGCTTTACGAGTGCCACCCGATATCAACTCAGCCAGAGAAGCAATTAAATGGGTGAATTGGGGAGTCGATTACGAAGAATTTTCAGTACAAACTTAAGGAGGCAAGAGTTATGCAAAGTATTAAAGTACGATCGCGGGTTGGTTCCGACGGGATGTTGCATTTGCAAATCCCCGGTGGTATCAAAGATACAGATTTGGAAGTTATTGTAATTTTCCAGCCTATAGCAACTGCAACTGAGGCTAAAACACCGGAAGATTTAGGCTGGCCGCCCGGTTTTTTTGAGACAGTAATAGGAAGCTGGGAGGGAGAACCGCTTGTTCGTCCTGAGCAGTTGGAATATGAAATCCGGGAAGAATTGCTGTGATTTATCTTTTAGACACCAATACTTGCATCCGTTTGTTAAATCCCGACCGCAACTCATCGGTATCTCGCCGACTAGCAATGATGCGGTCAGGTGATGTAGCAATATGCTCTGTAGTTAAAGCAGAACTTTACTGGGGTGCTTTTAAAAGTTCTCGTCAAGATAGCAATCTAGCTAGACTAGAACGTTTTTTCAATGAGTTTGTAAGCTTGCCCTTTGATGACCAGTCTGCCCTAATTTACGGTCAAATTCGCGCTCAATTAGCTGCATCTGGAACACCCATTGGCCCTAATGACCTTTTGATTGCCTCTATTGCTCTTGCCAACAACCTAATTCTTGTAACTCACAATACCCGCGAGTTCAGCCGTGTTGAGGGTTTGCGTCTGGAAGATTGGGAGATAGAGGCATGAGTTAGATGTATCGAGTTCGCCTACAATCACAATCTCGCTCCAACAATGCCTGCAATCAAAATAAAATTATGAAATTCACCCTTGATGTCGAAAACAATCCCGCAGGCTGGCCGGATCACACTCAATTACCAGAATCCGACGGCACTTTTGTGAAAAACTTTCAAGAACATCCCCAAAGCATTCTGTTAACAGATTCAATTACTCCCGTTTTGCAAAGAATCCACGCTGACGGGAACTATTGCATCGGTCAAGACAGCGGCATTTATTGGCGATTAACTGAGCCGCTAGAACGGGGTGCGGAAGCACCGGACTGGTTTTATGTGCCTAATGTCCCGCCAACAATTGACGGTCAATTGCGCCGTTCTTATGTGATGTGGCAAGAATTCGTAGCACCGTTAATTGTGTTAGAATTTGTATCGGGTAATGGGGCAGAAGAACGGGACAGAACGCCTTTATTGCGATCGGGTGAACAGGAAACTAAGCCGGGTAAATTCTGGATTTATGAAAATGTCATCCATCCGGCCTTTTACGGAATTTATGAAGTAACCAAGGCTAGCGTTGAAGTCTATCACCTCATCGAAAATAGGTATCAATTGGTCGCTGCAAATGAGCGCGGTCATTATCCGATCGCACAGTTAGGAGTGGAATTGGGAATTTGGCAAGGTATATATCAAAATGTGGAATTACCTTGGTTGCGCTGGTGGGATAGTGCAGGGAATCTGTTGTTATCTGGATCTGAAAGAGCAGAACAAGAGCGGCAAAGAGCCGATCGCGCCGAAGACCAATTAGAGCAACTGCGCGCTCAGTTGCGATCGGCCGGAATTGAACCGCAATTGTGAGCAGGTTTGTAGTGAGGACTTTAGTCCTCATCTATAAGTTTTTAAGGACTAAAGTCCTTACTACAAACTTTTTTATTTACAACTAATATAACAGAGGACACCTAGTGCCGCGCATTTTTGACAACATTGAACTGCAACTGCTACCAGCATTGCGAGACACCATTAAACTCTCCTATCGGGCAGATTTTTGCGTTGGCTATTTCAATCTTCGGGGATGGCGGAGAATTGGCGATTTAATCGAAGCTTATGTGGGAAATCAAGGAGCCTGCTGCCGCCTTTTGGTGGGAATGCAAAGTTTGCCAGCCGATGAATTGAATGCTAGTTTTAGCCTGATTTCCCATCACAGCGGGATTGACAATAATGCCATTATTCGGCTCAAAAAACGGATGGCTGAGGAATTTCGCCAGCAGTTGACGATAGGGGCTCCCAGTGATATTGATGAGCAGGGATTACGCAGGTTGAGCTATCAGATTAAAACTGGAAAAGTTGTTGTTAAATTATTTCTAGCTTATCACCTACACGCTAAGCTTTATCTCGTTCACCGTCACGATCCCAACACTCCGATCGTCGGTTTTTTGGGCAGCAGCAATCTGACTTTATCGGGACTATCGAAACAAGGGGAATTGAATATTGATATCTTAGATTCAGATGCTTGTAATAAGTTGCAAAAATGGTTTGACGATCGCTGGGAAGAATATGGCTGTGTTGATATTTCTAAAGAACTCGCAGAAATTATCGATCGCAGTTGGGCGAGATCCGAACTAATTCCACCTTATCACATCTATCTCAACATTGTCTATCATTTGTCCCGCGAGGCGATCGCAGGTATTGCTGAGTTTCAGATTCCCCGCGATTTTAAGGGTTTATTTAAATTTCAAGAAGAAGCTGTTAAGCTAGCCGCCCGCCACATTACCAAACGGGGAGGCGTGATTATTGGCGACGTTGTAGGTTTGGGCAAAACTTTAGTCGGAACTGCGATCGCCAAAATTTTACAAGAAGACTGTTTCTTGGAAACCCTGATTATTTGTCCCAAAAACTTAGTCAAAATGTGGCAAGAGTATGCAGACAAATATCGCCTGCTTGCGAAAGTCTTATCCATCAGTCTGGTACAGCAAGAATTGCCAGAATTGCGCCGCTATCGAGTTGTGTTAATTGATGAAAGTCACAACCTCAGAAACCGCGAAGGCAAGCGATATCGAGCGATTCAAGAATATATTGCCATCAATGAAAGTAAATGTATTTTGCTTTCAGCAACTCCCTACAACAAAACCTATTTAGATTTATCTTCTCAGTTGCGGCTGTTTATTCCTGAAGACCAAAATTTAGGACTGCGGCCCGAAGCTTTGCTCAATCAATTGGGCGGAGGCAGTCAAGGAGAGTTAGAATTTATTAAGCGGCATCAATGTTCCGTGCGCTCTTTGGCTGCTTTTGAAAAAAGCGAACATCCTGATGATTGGCGAGATTTGATGAAGCACTACATGGTGAGGCGCACTCGCTCGTTTATCAAAGAAAATTATGCGGAAACTGACGCAGAGAAGAAGCGCAAATATCTAGAATTTGTAGATCGCACGCGATCCTATTTTCCCGATCGCCTTCCAAAAACCATTAAGTTTTCCTCGGAAAGTTCCGCAACTAACTCCCAGCTTGACTTTGAGGAAATTGTCGAAGTCATCAATGCACTAAATCTGCCGCGTTACGGGCTGGGAAATTACATCGCCAAAAAACCCAGACAACAGCCGACTGAAGCAGAACAGCGCCAGTTAAATGCCCTATTTCGTGGGGGTCGCCGATTAATGGGATTTTCGCGGACAAACTTGTTTAAACGCCTAGAAAGCAGTGGCAGTGCCTTTATTCAGTCGATCGAGCGCCACATCCTGCGGAATTTTATCTATTTATATGCGATCGACCAAAACTCCGATATCCCGATCGGCACTCAGGATGCAGACTTGTTGGATACCCGCAACAGCGATGAAGATGCTGATTCAGTGGTGGTTAGCAGTTTTGAAAGCGAAGAAATCGAAGATGATGCGGGCGAAGTTTTAGATATCGAAGCCCAATTGCTGTCAAGCGAAAAGAGTTTTAAACAGCGGGCAGAAGTAGTTTATCAAGAATATAAAACGCGCTATAAACGCAGGTTTAAATGGCTAAAATCAGACTTTTTTGATACCAAGAAGTTAAAACGGGATTTGCTAGCAGATGCCCGCTGTTTAATGGAAGTATTGCAAACTTGCAGTGCATGGCATCCTCAAACAGATGAAAAGTTAGCTGCTTTGGTGAAATTGCTCACAGAAACTCACCCCCATCAGAAAATCTTAATTTTTACTCAGTTTGCCGATACAGTCCGCTATCTAACGGATAATTTAACTGCCTTAAATATTGCCGGTGTTGCATCGGTGACAGGTAAATCAAAAGACCCCACAGAAGTCACATTCCGGTTTAGTCCGACTAGCAACGGCAAGCGCGAAAAAATCTCACCAGAACAAGAATTGCGAATCTTAATTACCACCGATATTCTGAGTGAAGGTCACAACTTGCAAGACAGTGCGATTATCGTTAATTATGACTTACCTTGGGCAATTATTCGGTTGATTCAGCGGGCGGGAAGGGTGGACAGAATCGGTCAACAAGCCGATCGCATTTTGTGCTATTCGTTTTTGCCAGACGAAGGAGTCGATCGCATTATCAACCTGCGCGAAAGACTGCGCCGGCGCTTGCAAGAAAATGCCGAGGTTGTCGGAACTGATGAGACATTTTTTGAGGACGATGCACCTCAAGTCATTCTCGATATTTACAATTAAAAATCAGGGATTTTAGATGGCGAAGAAGATGCCGAGGTTGACTTAATATCCGAAGCTTTTCAAATTTGGAAAAATGCCACTGACAACAACCCAATTTTGAAAAAAACCATTGAGTCAATGCCAAATGTAGTTTATTCAACTCGCAATCATACTCCCGCACCGTTGCAACCAGAAGGAGTTTTATTGTACATGAAAACCGCCGAGGGAAATGATTCGTTAATTTGGGTCGATCGCGATGGCAATAGCGTTAGTCAATCGCAAGTCGGCATCTTAAAAATGGCAGCTTGTGACGAATCGACACCAGCAATTCCCAGAGACAAACAGCATCACGAATTAGTCACAAAAGGTGCAGAGTTGATAGCAGAAGAAGAGTTAACTGCGGGCGGACAATTGGGCCGACCTTCCGGGGCCCGGTTCCGAACATACGAACGTTTGAAGAGTTACTTTAAGGAAATGAATGGTACAATATTTGCATCCGATGATTTGTCAAAAGCCATTGATGAAATTTATCGCTATCCCCTGCGCCAGTCGGCAATTGACACGTTGAATCGGCAGTTAAAAAGCGGTATTGGCGATCGACAATTAGCCGAATTAGTCGTGGGTTTGCGGATGGATGACCGTTTGTGTATAGTTAGTGAAGATGGAGACAAACGGGAACCAATGATTATTTGTTCTTTAGGCTTGTTTCAGGAGAAATAAGATATACAATGACTAATATAAATTTCATGGGTCATTGCACATATCCCGATCCCCCTAAATCCCCCTTAATAAGGGGGACTTTGAGAATATTTCTTGTCCCCCCCTTATTAAGGGGGGTTAGGGGGGATCGAGATTTCGCCTAAAACTAAATAGAGTCAAGATTTAACGTTAAGTTGTCACACGCACCCAAGAAACCGGGTTTTTTCCGAGATTAAAGGCTATCAACCAGTATTTTTGTAAAAACCCGGTTTCTGATTTATCGACTGCGCCCAAGAAACCGGGTTTTTATCGAATTAAAGACTATAAATCAGTATTCTCGCAAAAACCCGGTTTCTGATTTATCGACTGCGGCCGTTAGGATGTATAATGAAAAATAGCTTTATTTTAAGAGTAAAGATGTATGACGCTATCAATTGAGCCTCAATCCAAGCTTTCTCTGGCAGCATTCTTAAATTTACCAGAAACAGAACCGGCGAGTGAATACATCGACGGTTCTGTTTATCAGAAACCGATGCCTCAAGGAAAACATAGTCTGATTCAAACAGAGTTTGCCTCTACGATTAATCAGCAGGGTAAACCCAGAAAACTCGCTTTAGCTTTGACTGAGTTACGCTGCACATTTGGGGGACGTTCTTTAGTGCCAGATATTGCAGTTTTTGAATGGTCTCGCATCCCTGTTGATGAGAATGGAGAAATTGCTAATCGATTTGAAAGTCATCCCGATTGGGTGATTGAAATTCTTTCACCAGAACAGTCTCCCAATCGTGTAATTAACAAGATTATTTTTTCGATCCAGCACCAAACCAAATTAGGTTGGTTCATCGATCCTCAAGATCGCTCTATCATGGTATTTCAACCGAATCAGTTACCAGAGGTCAAGTATGACAGCGATATGTTACCGATTCTCAATGTATTGAGCGATTGGCAAGTGCGAGTTGCAGATATTTTTAGTTTTTTAGGTTCTTCCTTACTTGGTATGCTAAATCAATAGCTAAATCAGTCAAAAAAATTGAAAAAATATGTCAAAATATCAAT